>CAUABN010000028.1:0-8288 GCA_958427275.1 uncultured Anaerotruncus sp. | reverse complement strand
CGCGATAAAGCGGTCAGTATACCTCGCGGGGTCGCTTATCATCATGTGCACATCAAAAAGAAGTTTACTGTGCGGACGGAGCGCCGCAACAAGGTCGGGACCAAAACTGATATTTGGTACAAAATGACCGTCCATTATATCAAGGTGAAGAAAATCCGCTCCCGCTTCTTCAATGCGTCGCACACAGTTGCCCAGCTCTGCATAATCAGCCGCCAGCAGTGACGGGGAGAGGTATATTTTTTTCTGACTGTTCATGTGTTACTCCCTTCGGATCTCTTTTGTGTCGCCGCAGGTACGTGCGGCATATTATGTATTTGAGAGAGCGCGGCAATGCATCGGGAAGGGAAGCGGAAAATCAGGGACGTTTCCGGATGTCATCCCGCCGCATGCCGCTTTTCTTACGGGAACGCACGGACGCAGACGGTCACGCGCGCTCCCGGTCGGGGACCGCATCCCGCTCGATCAGGCATACGGCGTGGGCGGCAATGCCCTCGCCGCTGCCTGTAAAGCCGAGTCCCTCCTCGGTCGTCGCCTTTACGCTCACGTCATCGGTGCCGATGCCGAGCGCGCGCGCGATATTTGCACGCATTGCAGGGATATGCGGCGCAAGCTTCGGACGCTGCGCCAGCACGGTCGAATCTACATTTACTATTTTCCAGCCGCGGCTGCACAGCAGCGCGGCAACTTTTTTTGCCAGCTCAAGGCTGTCGGCTCCGCAGTATGCGGGATCGTTGTCGGGAAATATCTTGCCGATATCCCCCAGCGCCGCCGCGCCGAGGAGCGCATCCATTATGGCATGTACAAGCACATCGGCATCGGAATGTCCGAGCAGCCCGCGTTCGTATTCTATCCTTACGCCGCCGAGTATAAGCGCACGGTCGGGAACCAGCCTGTGTACATCATATCCGTGCCCTATTCTCATTCCGAGACCTCGCTTTTTTCCTTTTCGCGTCGGTGCATGATTATTGCCTCGGCAATGGGAATATCATATTCGGTGGTTATCTTGATGTTCTCGCGACCGCAGTCTACCAGCTTTATGCGGCGTCCTATACGTTCGACGAGCGAATTGTCATCGGTGGCTTCAAAGCCCGCCTCGCGCGCCGTGTATGCGGCTGCGCGGTAAATGTTTGATCCGAACACCTGCGGCGTCGCCGCGTTCCATGCCGAGCCTCGCTCCACGCTGCCGGTGACGAAGCCCTTTTCGTCTGCCGTTTTGACCGAATCCACCGCACGCGAAGCGGCGCTTGCCGCACCGTATTTGTATGCGTCAAGGCACACCGAGCGTATCATATCCGGAGTGGTGAGCGGGCGTGCGCCGTCCGCTATGGCAAAAAATGCGGTATCCTCTGCGGCGGCTTCAATGCCGTTCATGACCGACACCTGACGTGTTTTGCCTCCGTGCACGATGGCGCGTATCTTGTGAAAACCAAATTTTTCACTGTATTCGCGGTATGTCCCGTCGTCGCCGGGGCGAACGACGAGAATAATGTCGTCGATGCAGTCAGCTTCCTCGTAAGCCCTTATCGTCATAGCAACGACAGGCATCCCGCAAAGCGGCAGGAACTGTTTTGGAGTGCCGCCGCCCATGCGCGCGGACGAGCCGGCGGCAACTATCACGGCAGTTGTGTGTCTCGGGCGCAGCTTGCCTCCGACAGTGCGCAGAAGCTCTGCGGCGCTGTCGAATTTTTTCTTGTCCGATATATTCATAGCTTGTAACCGTGCTCGTCAAAGGTGCCGTCCTCAAGCTCGCTTATCATGCGCAGACGGCGCCGGTGGCGCTCTTCGTCAAGCGGCTCATTGGCAAGAAAGGTGTCGGTAATTGCCGCTATCTTTGCGTCGTCAAGCACGCGCGCGCCCATGCAAAGCACATTTGCGGCGTTGTGCTTGCGGGTCATCTCGGCGGAGAAGAGGTCGGAGCAGACTGCGGCGCGTATACCGCGATGCTTGTTAGCGGCGATGGATACGCCTATCCCCGTGCCGCAGATAAGTATGCCGAGCGCAAATTCCCCCGACTGTATGCGGCGGCAAAGCATGTGTACGGGTATAGGGTAGTCGCAGCTTTCGGTGGAATAACAGCCTACATCGGTGACGTCCCAGCCCTCGCCGCGCAGCTTTTCGATCAGCTTGAGTTTTGCTTCGTATCCTGCGTGATCGCAGCCGATTATTATCTTTTTCTGTTCGTTCATTTTTTATTTCTGCCTTTCGGATTTTTATTTGTTTTCAGACTCCCGCGCAAGCCTCTCGGCGCGCTCGCGCTCCGCCTGCGAAAGTCTCAGATAAACCGGACTCAACGTATCGGCTTTGCCATAGTCTCCGCGGTTGTAAGCGGCAAGCGCCGCCATTGCCACCGAGTATGCCGACTGATAGCGCAGTCTTTCCGGCGTATCGAATGCGGAACCCTCCGGCATAAGCCCGTGTACAAGCCCGTATCCGTCGCCGCACAGCCATACCTTGCCGAGCGGAAGTGTTTCGGATTCAAATTCCGTGTATGATATCGCACGGTCGGGGGTGAGACGTTCAAGCCCGTCTCCGCGCCGTATAAACCGGGCGGTGTAAAGCTGACCGCGACGCGCATCCATCACCGGGCATATGATCTTGGGCATGACCTTTTCTTCCGCAGGGTCGCCGTGATCGAGATTTCGCGCGAGCGCCTCAAGTGTCGATACCCCCACAGCCGGACGCCCTGAGCCAAAGGCAAGACCTTTTACAGTCGCAACTCCTATGCGCACTCCGGTAAAGGAGCCGGGACCAGCCGAGCATGCAAAAAGATCGACGTCATGCGGCTTCATCGCAAAGGCGGAGAGTATGGCTTCGACCATCGGCAAAAGCGTTTCGCTGTGCGTGTTGCCGTTGTTCAGTGTGTATTCGGCAAGCAGACGTTCACCGTCGCAAAGCGCCGCAGAGGCGGTTTTTGCAGTGCTGTCAACAGCCAGTATTTTCATTTGGCGTTCTCCTTTTCGTTTATGTGTTCAACGGTTATCCTGCGCTCATCGGTATTTCCGGTCTTGGATATTTCCGCGCGTATACGGTTTGCGGGAAGTGCCCAGGGGATATTTTCGCACCATTCGGCGAGACAGTACCCGCCGCGGCTCTCATAGTCGTAAAAGCCGGAGGAATAAAGTTCGTCATCGTCTTCTATGCGGTACATATCAAAGTGAAAAACCGGACGCGCTCCGCGGCGGTATTCATTCACAAGCGCAAAGGTGGGGGAACGCACTGCCGATCCGGGAGACGTCACCGAGGCGAATCCGCGCACGAACGCCGTTTTGCCTGCTCCGAGATCGCCGTAAAGCGCAACGAACGCCGGCAGATCCGCACGGCTTTCCATGAGCCGGGCGAGACGAGCGCCTGCCTCCTCTGTCTCCTCCGGCGTGTGAGTCACAAGCTCAAAAAGAAGATCATTACTCATGGTCTTTGCGTCTTTCGCTCACTTTTTCGCGCGTTCCGTCCGGACGCTCGATCACCGTGCTGTCAAGCTCACCGCGTATCTGGGCGCGTATTTCGGCGATGTATTCGGCGCGCAGGGCTGCCTGCTCGGCTGCCTCGGATTCGGAAAGCCCTGCCTCGCGCGATTTTTTCGCCAGTTCATTTATTCTGTTTATCTTTTCTTTTTCCATATCGGTCTCCGTGATATAAGAGAATCAAATATACAAATATAATTATATCACGTTATGCCGTGAAAATCAATCGTTTGCCGCTCCCCAAAGGGCAGATTTGCAAAAAAAGCTGTGTGAGGGCAAGCGGTGAGTGACGAAAATGAGACTGTTTTCCGAAAATAAGCTCAAAGCACACCCGAATTTCAAGAAAGGTATTGATTTAGACTGCAAATAGAGTTATAATATTATTTAACAAAGTCAATAGTAAGGAGGCAGTCATGCCGAACGAAAAAACGATGCCGAAGATAAAAAAAGCCGTTATTCCCGCCGCGGGACTCGGAACGCGTATGCTCCCGATAGCGCGCGCAGTGCCGAAGGAAATGCTCCCGATAGTTGACAGACCCGCAATGTCCTACCTCGTTGAAGAGGCGGCGAAAAGCGGAATAGAAGACATTCTGATAATCACCGGACGCGGCAAGGGCGTTATGGAAGATTACTTTGACTACTCTCCCGAATATGAGGCTCATTTTGCCGCGCGCGGCAAAGCCGGCGAGATAGAAAAAATGCGCGAGACGGGCAACGCCTTCGGAGCACGCGTTTATTTCATACGGCAGAAGGAGGCGCGCGGACTGGGACATGCCGTTGGATGCGCCCGGTCATTTGTGGGGAACGAGCCGTTTGCCGTGCTGTACGGCGACGATATCATTTTCTCGGAAAAGCCTGTCGTTGCACAGATGATAGAGAGCTATGAAAAATACGGCAGAGCCGTCTGCAGCGTCAAAACTGTCCCCGAGGAGCTGGTCATGAAATATTGCTCGCTCCGCACTCATCCCATCGATGGCAGCGAGCGCGAATTCTTTGTTGACGACATGATAGAAAAGCCCCGCACGCGGGATGAGATATTCAGCAATTACTCGATACTCGGCAGAGTCCTGCTCACGCCTGACATATTCGATATCATCAACGAGACGCCTCCCGGAGTCGGCGGAGAGATCCAGCTTACCGATGCCATGCGCACACTGGCGCGCTTACGAGGCATGACGGCTCTTGATTTTGAAGGAAAACGCTTTGATCTCGGCTCAAAGCTGGGATTCCTGAGTGCAAACGTAGTCCGTGCGTTTGACGACCCGGAGCTTGGCGCAGAGTTCCGCGAATTTCTTGCGGGATTCGTCAAAGAACGCGGTATCTGAATAAAAAAGAAAGAGAGGCATCCGTAATGAATGTTATGGAAAGACGCTCAAAGGACAATTACTATCTTGACATAGCGCAAACGGTGTCGGAGCGCAGCACATGCCTGCGCCGCCGGTTCGGTGCGCTAATCGTGAAAAACGACGTTATAGTTTCCACGGGATATAACGGTGCGCCGCGCGGAAGGGCAAACTGCAACGAGCTTGGCGAATGCTATCGCGAGACGCTCGGCATACCGCGCGGGGAAAGATACGAGCTTTGCCGCGCAGTTCATTCGGAGGCAAATGCCATAATCGCCGCACCGCGCGAGCAGATGCTTGGTTCTACACTTTACATGTGCTGTACGTCTCCGGCAGACGGTTCGGTAATGCCCGGCACAACGTCATGCATGATGTGCAAGCGGCAGATAATAAATGCGGGCATTGCACGTGTCATCGTTCGCGACGACCGCGAGAATTACCGCGTGATCGATGTGTCCGAGTGGATCGAAAATGACGATTCCCTTGGCGGAAAAACAGGCTATTGAAAACGGAAGTTCCGAAAATGCAGAATAACAAGATCGTTAAAATAATTAAAAAAACGGCAAACGTCCTGATTGCAGCGGCGCTTGTGCTGCCGGTGCTCATGCTTTCCGGCTGCGCCCGTAAGCTCGAATCGCAGGGAATGCGCATCATCGATAAAAAAACAGGCAGTGCATACAGCTTTATGCCCGCATATCTTGAGCCTGCTGCAAGATCAAAAAAGGTGTATGCAAGGGCAATGCTGTCCGGCGCTGAGCAATCGCTTTACACGATAAGCGGGCTTGAGCCGTCCGAGTGGCTCTGCACCGAATGGGGCGATATACTTTACTCCGGCACCGATATCATTGCTTCCCTTGATACCTTTGAGCCGGTGCGCGCTTACATCTGCGATACGGAAGGTACGGTGAGCATAGCTCTTGTTGCGATAACAGGCGACGATGTGGCGCTCATGCGTGACCGCTGGACCGGCGGAGCTGCCGAGGGCGATGTGGTCGGCGAGCCGGTAAACACCTATGTCGTAAAGTTTGAATCCGAAAAATACCCCGGCATATATTACTGCCTGTCGCTTCACGAATATGCGGACAAGGTTTACTTTTACGGTAAGTATGAGGGAATGCGCCGTGTTGATGCCACCGATATAATGGAGAAGTATCTCTCCGGGGAGGACGAAAGTGTCACAACAGCCGACTGAGCCGGAATTCACGGTCGTACCGTTTGCCGAACGTCATGTTCAGGCTGCGGCGGAGATAGAACACACCGTTTTTTCCGAGCCGTGGAGCCTGCGTGCCATACGTGACCTTTTCGTCGGCGGGGGCAGCACGGCAGGAGCCGGCGTCGGACATATCTCGGCGCTTGCATGTGAAACGCCTGACGGTACGCTGGCGGCATACGGCGGCATAGAATGCGTGCTCGATGAAGGCAATATCGTCAATATTGCCACCGCCCCGGAATTCCGCCGGCGCGGCTGTGCCTCGGCGATCATGAGCGGGCTTCTTGAAACAGCCAAAGGCAAGGGCTGTGTGCGTATAACGCTTGAGGTGCGCGAGCATAACATCCCCGCGCAGTCGCTTTACCGCTCGTTCGGATTCACCCCGGCGGGTATACGCCGGCATTTTTACAGTTTTCCCGACGAGGATGCTGTTGTTATGGAAAAATTCATCAAGTGAGATCGGGAGAAAGACTGAATATGCTTATACTTGGAATCGAATCATCCTGCGACGAAACGTCTGCGGCTGTCGTCGAGGAGCTTGACGGCACCGTCCGTGCAAGATCGAATATCGTCGCATCGCAGATAGATACACACCGCCTTTACGGAGGCGTAGTGCCGGAGATCGCCTCTCGGGCGCACATTGAGGCGATATGTCCGACCGTAAGCCGTGCGCTTGACGAGGCCGGCGTGACGCCGGAAGCGCTCGATGCGGTGGCGGTAACGTCTCACCCCGGACTTATCGGCGCACTGCTCGTCGGCGTTAATTTTGCAAAATCCTTTGCCTATGCGTGGGATAAGCCGATAGTGCCCGTGAACCATGTCCACGCGCATACCGCTGCGGCATATCTTGCGGCTCCGGGGCTTAAGCCGCCGTTTCTTGCGCTTGTCGTGTCGGGAGGGCACACATCGTTTTATCATGTGGCTGATTTTACCGAATACCGCGAGCTTGGCGGAACACGCGACGATGCCGCAGGTGAGGCTTTTGATAAAATAGGCAGAGTCATAGGTCTGCCGTATCCGGGCGGCGCGGCAATGGACAGGCTGGCTCATGAGGGAGATCAAAGCCCCATGCGGCGGGAATTCAGGCTTCCGTCCCCGGCGCTTGCGGGCGATAACCTTGATTTTTCGTTCAGCGGACTAAAAACCGCCGCGCTCAACCTTCTCAACGGTATGAGTCAGCGCGGGGAGACGCTTGAGGGCGAACGCCGCGCGGCATTTGCATCGGCGTACACCGGTGCGATAGTATCGGCGATAGTTTCAAAAATTCCCGCGGCGCTTGAGCGCAGCGGATGCCGCCGGCTTGTGATCGCAGGCGGTGTAGCGGCAAATTCGCATCTGCGTACCGCGGCGGAAAATGTATGCCGGGCGTGCGGCGCGGAGCTGATACTCCCGCCCGTATCGCTTTGCGGAGATAATGCCGCCATGGTCGCGGCGGAGGGGGCTTTTCTGTTCCGTGCCGGAGTGCGTTCGGATACCTCGCTGAATGCGCATGCCGACGATGCCGACTGATCATCGTCGGGCTACATCGGAATCATACAATAAAAAACGAAAGCAGGCGCTTTGCGCCGCAAACGGTGGATCAAATGAGCAGTAACGAAAACGATAACGAAAACGAAAAAGTTATACATAGCAACGAGCTTCATCACGACAGAAATATCTCGGACGCGGTAATAAAGCGTCTGCCGCGTTATTATCGCTATCTGCGCGAGCTTTTGTCGCACGGCAGAACTCGCATAAGCTCCGCGGAGCTGGCGGGAATAATGAATGTTACCGCATCTCAGATACGGCAGGACCTCAACTGCTTCGGCGGATTCGGTCAGCAGGGCTACGGCTACAATGTCGAAAAGCTCTATACTCAGATACTTGATATCCTCGGAGCCAACAACGGCTATAATGCCGTAATAATAGGCGCGGGCAACCTCGGAAGAGCCATAGTCCGCTCCCCGATGTTTGAGCGCCGCGGCGTTCGCGTTATAGCTATGTTCGATACCAACCCCGCAGTGACCGGGGACGCTGTTGCCGGCGTGACGATATATCCGTCCTCCGAGCTTGCCGAATTCTGCCGCACTCACAAGGTGGATATCGCCGTTCTCACGCTTCCGAAGGAATGTGCCGCCGACGCTTTGCATACAGTAGAGGAAGCGGGCGTTCCCGGTGTGTGGAATTTCACAAGCAACGAGCTTGATTTGAAGCAGAAAACAGCTGTTGTGGAAAACGTCCACCTCGGCGACTCGCTTATGACACTCTGCTACCGTCTGCATTCAGGCGAGCAAG
>CAUABN010000027.1:0-8329 GCA_958427275.1 uncultured Anaerotruncus sp. | reverse complement strand
CATTTATCGCCCTTATGAACTCCACCGCCGCCGAGCTTGGCATGACGAACACGCATTACACCAATCCCACCGGTATGCACGACAGGCTTATGCGTACAACGGTTGCGGATGTATGCCGCCTTGCCGCCGCGCTTGCGGAAAACGATTTTTACATGCGCCTGACCTCCGAGCCGAAGTATACGCTTGAGGGAAGCGACAAAAACTATACCGTAAGCAACCGCAATGAGCTTGTCTCAAAGCTCCAGAGCGGGAAATATTACAATCAGCTGTGCCGCGGCATGAACGTCGGCATGACCGAGGAATCGGGCTATTCGCTCACGACGGTCGCGGTGAAGGACAGCACGACATATATATGCGTAGTTATGGGCGGCAAGGAGACCGAGGACGGCAAAAACACCGCCTATCTTACCGCAAATTCGCTTATCGAATGGGCATTCCGCAGCTTCGGCTACCGCGAGGTGCTCTCCACCGCCACGGTGATATCCGAGATCCCGGTCACACTCTCATCCGACGCCGACACGGTGCTTCTCGTCCCCGCCGAGTCCTTTTACTGCTACCTGCCCACTTCCGCCGTGATAGGCACGGATGTGACCTTTACCACCCGCCTTACCGTGGAATCGCTCGAAGCGCCGGTCAGCGCAGGAGTTTCGTGCGGGTATATCACCATCTCGTATGACGGCAAGGACCTGCGGACCGTGCCGCTTGTCACCAAGACAGCAGTTGCCGGCAACCGCCTGCTCAAGCAGATGGAGGAGATACGCGAATTCTCGCAGAGCCGCGTTTTTATCGCAACGATCGTCAGCGCGTTGGTCATCACAGTGCTTTATTACGCAATACGTGCGTTCATTCGCGCTTCCCACCAACGCAAGCACGGAAGATACTATTATTGATTGGAAAATTCATCCCCCCAAAGCCTGCGGCGCACCGTTTTTTTCAATAATGTACCGAAAACTATTGACACGCCGCGGATTTGGAGGTATAATTAAAGGTGTTGTAAAGCACTATCATTTCGGAGGCTGTTTTTGATGTTTGAACAATTCAAAGCACTGCTTGTTGATGAACTGCAGGTAGAAGAGGATAAGATAACCCCCGAGGCTGAACTTTCAAACGACCTCGGCATCAACTCCATCGAGCTTGCGGAGCTCGTCATGCGTTGCGAGGAAACCTTCGGTGTTGACATCCAGGATGACGACATTCACAACTTCGTCACTGTCGGCGATGTTGTTAAGTACCTTGAGGGTCTTCAGAGCAACAACTGAGAGCATTACGGACGCCGGCTGACGGCATCCTGACAAAATGCAGATCGCAAATTAAAAAACAAGGTCAGACCCGACGGTCTGACCTTGTTTTTTATCCTTTTCCCGCCCGCGCGGACGATTTTGCGTCCGCAATACATAAACCGCGCCGCAGTCATATAAAATCTAACTGGAGGTGCGGTATGAAAACATATAAAAACAACCTCGGAAAAACCGTGATGATCTATATCCTGCTTTCGGCGGCGTTCTGTATTTTGTGCTTCGGAATGGCTGCGGCGTTCCGCGCGGCGTGCGACAGTGACCGGCCGGCATTGGGAAGCGCCGCGGAGCGGCGTACATTTGTGATCGACCCCGGACACGGCGGCGAGGACGGCGGCTGCACCGGCAAGGACGGCACCACCGAAAAGGACATAAACCTTGCGCTTTCCGCGTCGCTGGCGGACATACTGCGCGCATCCGGCGCCGGGGCTGTGATGACACGCACCGAGGACATTCTGCTTTACGACCGCAATGTCGATTTTCACGGCAGAAAAAAGGTACTTGATCTCAAGGCACGGCTCGACTGCGCCAAGGCTCATCCCGACGCGGTCTTTGTAAGCATACACATGAACGCTTTTCCGGCGGAAAAGTGGCGCGGGCTTCAGGTGTGGTATTCAAAAAATGACCCGACGAGTCTGCCGCTTGCGCGCGACATACAGGAAGCCGCAAAAAATTATCTTCAGCCGGGCAATGAGCGTGTCAAGGCGGCGGGGAGCGGTATATTCCTGCTTGACCGCGCCGTAACGCCTGCTGTGCTGATAGAGTGCGGCTTTCTTTCGAATCCGGAGGAATGCGCTGCGCTTTCATCTGCGGAATATCAGAAAAAGCTCGCGCTCGTAATAGCGTATGCATGCCTTAAACAGTCCGCCGACACGTCCTCGCCTATTGACTGACGGGGGCGTGTCGTGTTATAATATAAGCAGTAACCTACCTGAAGCTGAGGATTTTTGAAATGAAGGGCATAAAGACGATATACGTTTGCACCTCCTGCGGATACGAAAGCCCCAAGTGGCTCGGCAAATGCCCGCAGTGCGGAGCATGGAACTCTTTTGTTGAAGATGCGGTGGAAAAGCTCTCGCCCGCCGAGGAGGCAAAAACGGCGGCAAACGAGGCGCGCCGTTCATTCACCGTCGGCGGCAGCGGCGGCAGCCGCGCCACACGGCTGGATGAAGTGACCCCGGGCGACTGCATACGCTCCGCTACGGGTCTTGGCGAGCTTGACCGAGTACTCGGCGGCGGACTTGTGCGCGGCTCGGTGGTACTGCTGACCGGCGAACCGGGAATAGGCAAATCCACTCTGCTTTTACAGATATGCGGTATACTCGGCGCCACGCGCCGCGTGCTTTACGTATCCGGCGAGGAATCCGGCGACCAGATAAAACTTCGCGCCACGCGCCTCGGCGTCCGCTCGGACGGTCTTTACCTGCTCACGGAAACAAACATAGACCGCATCCTCTCCGAGGCTTCGCGGGTAAAGCCGGACGTCATGATAATCGACTCGATACAGACGATATACACGCCGTATTCTGCCTCCTCTCCCGGCAGTGTCTCGCAGGTGCGTGAATCCGCAATGGCGTTTATCGGCAAAGCCAAAAACGACGGCGTATCGGTGATCCTCGTGGGGCATGTGAACAAAGAAGGCTCCATTGCGGGTCCTAAGATACTTGAACATATGGTAGATGCCGTGCTTTGCTTTGAGGGCGAGCACCAGCAGGCGTACCGCATAATCCGCGCGGGCAAAAACCGCTACGGCTCTACCAACGAGATAGGCGTTTTTGAAATGACCGACCGCGGGCTTGAGGAGGTACCCAATCCCTCCGAGATACTGCTTGCGGGCAGACCGAAAAAGGTCTCCGGCAACTGCGCCGCGTGTACGATAGAAGGTACACGCCCGATAATCGCCGAAATACAGGCTCTCGTCAGCCCCACTACCTTCCCCGCCCCGCGCCGTACCGGAAACGGTGTGGACTACAACCGCATGTGTCTGCTGCTTGCGGTGCTTGAAAAGCGCCTCGGTCTTCGCTTTTCGGCAAATGACGTTTACCTGAATGTCATCGGCGGTCTGCGGCTGGACGAGCCAGCCGCGGACCTTGCAACGGCGCTCGCTATGATATCCTCGATCACAGACAAGCTGATCCCCGACGATCTTGTGGCAATAGGCGAGGTCGGACTGGCAGGAGAATGCCGCGCCGTGGCTTCACTTGAAAACCGCGTGCGCGAGGTGGAACGCCTCGGCTTTTCACGCGCGGTCGTTCCCTACCGCAACATTGAAAAGCGCCCCATCGACTGCCGGATCAAGCTGATACCGATAAAAAGCGTTTACGAACTTCTGCCGCTTCTTACCGCGCCGGAGAGATGATCGCCACAAAAAAGCACCGCCGCACGTCTTACGACCTGCGGTGGTGCTTTTGATATTCCGACGGCAGACATCCCATTATGCGGCGGAACGCTGCAATAAACGACGTCTGATTTCCAAAGCCGACCGCATAGCAGACATCGGCAACGCTCATGCTCTCAAGAAGCGCCAGACTTGCCGAAACACGCCGCTTTGCAAGATACTCTGACGGCGTAACGTTGAAATGCGCACGGAACCGACGTGAAAGATGCTCGCGGCTGTAAAAAAAGCGAGCAGCCACCTCCGACACCGAGCCGATCGATGCATAGTTCTCGTCAATATACCGCTTCACCTCGGCAAGCTCGCCGGTGAGCGTTCCGGCATCATCCGCGGGGGCATCCGCCGCGGCAAGCAGACCGAAAAGAGTTGTGATATATGCCTGTGCCAGCAGCGCGCCGCATTCACCGCCGCCGAGTGCCTCCTCGGCGGCGGCAAGTATCCTCGTGTATCTTCCGTCGGGCGGTAAAAAGACAGACACCGGCGCCGGAAAAGGCACTGCTTTGCCCATGTATTCAAAAAATTCCGGGAAGAAATACAGCACATATCTCTCGTACACCGACGGCGCACGAAGGCGCGCCGTGTGCATGGTCCCGGGCGGCACAAACACCACGCATCCGGAATGCGGTGCGCAAACGGCGTCACCGACGATATATTCAACATCGCCGCCGACATAAATTATCAGCTCCCCGTAGTCGTGGCTGTGCATTCCTTCGCGAAAGTTCCCGCGCGTATATGACGTTGTACGGTGCGAAAATATCATAGCGCTGCCGATCTCGGTGTCGGTCCATCCGTATCGGCTGATATGCTCCGTCCCACTGCCGCCGCGGTAGTCGCCGCGGCTCTCACGTATCTTTACGTATTGCTCCATTTTGTCCTTTTGTCTTTTCGATAAAATCACAAATATTAAAATCACCCGTCACACAAGCGGTAGTTTTTATGTTTTATGTGGTTTATACTTATGATATCACAACGGACGGCAAAAGTCAAGTCCGCAAAAAGGAGTTTATAATGAGCGAGCTTAAAAAGACCTTCCATACGGCAGACGTCTGCGTTATAGGCGGCGGACTTGCCGGCACGTTTGCGGCGATAGCCGCCGCGCGTCACGGCGCTCACGTAGTGCTTATGCAGGACCGCCCGGTTCTCGGCGGCAATGCTTCAAGCGAGATAAGAATGTGGGTATCCGGCGCGGGAACGCGCGTGCGCAACCTCCAGGAGACAGGCATCATGGAGGAATTCCTGCTTGAAAATATGCACATAAACCCCTCCCGCAATTTTTCGGTATGGGATTCCATATTCTTCGGCAAGGTCAAAGCCGAGAAAAATATTGAGCTTATGCTCAACTGCGCCTGCTGTGCCGCCGAATGCCATGACGGAAAAATAGAAAGCGTGACGGGCTTCCAGCTCACCACCTACACATGGCGCACGGTCAAGGCTAAAATATTTATCGACTGCTCGGGCGACAGCATACTTGCCGAGCTTGCCGACGCGGAATACATGGTGGGGCGCGAGGCAAAGTCACAGTTTGGCGAGGAATTCGGACTTCCCGAAGCCGACCGCAAAACAATGGGCATGAGCCTTATGATACAGGCGCACGAGACCGATCATCCCTGCCCCTTTACCGCTCCCGACTGGGCATACCGCTACAATACCGACGAGGAAATGAAATTCAAACCTCACGAGTGCCTTGACAAGATCAACACCAATTTTTACTGGATAGAGCTTGGCGGAGAGGCGGATTCCATTCACGACACCGAAACGACGCGCGACGAGCTGTTGAAGATCGCCTTCGGCGTCTGGGATCACATGAAAAACCGCGGCGACCACGGCGCCGAAAATTGGGAGCTTGACTTTATCGGCTTCCTGCCCGGCAAGCGCGAGAGCCGCCGCTATGTAGGCGATTACATACTCACGCAGAACGATGTTGAAAACGGCAGACAGTTCCCCGACGAGGTCGCATACGGCGGCTGGCAGATAGACAACCACCTCCCCGGCGGCTTTGCAATGAGCGGCAAGGACGGCGCACATCTTCAGAAAAAGCGTCTGACCGAGCCTTACGGCATCCCGCTGCGCTCGCTCTACTCCAAAAATGTTGAAAATCTCATGTTTGCCGGACGCAATATAAGCGCCACTCACATCGCGTTCTCGACCGTTCGCGTTATGGGCACCTGCGGCGTGATGGGTCAGGCTGTCGGCACCGCCGCGGCTATGGCGACCGCATGCGGTATGCTACCCCGTGAGTTCTGCCGCGAAAAGATAGGCGAGCTTCAGGACGCGCTCATGGAGGACGACTGCTTCCTGCCCGGAATGAAGCGCAAAATATCCCCTCTCTGCAACGAAAAAACTCTCTCCGCCGTATGGGGCGACGCCTCCAACCTTCTCAACGGCATCGACCGCAAGATATGGGGACACGACAACGGCTACTGGGGCATAGTTGACCGCGCCGTCACCTACACCTTTGACGAGGTGACGCACCTCTCCGACTTCCGTCTCATAGTTGACAGCGACCTTGACCGCGAATACACCGAGGGCAATCCCGATGTGCTGAACATTTCCATCCCGCTCTTCCGCCGCGCCGACCACGATCACACCACCTTCGGTTTCCCGAAATGCATGCTGAAATCCTTTAAGGTAGAGATCGACGACGGCTCCGGCGAATGGAAGACCGTTTACGAAACGCATGAGAACTATCAAAGACTGATCCACGAGCGTCTTGATGTTGACGCAAAGGCGGTCCGCCTGATCCCGCTCGGAACCTACTTCTCCGAATCGCTCTGGACGACCTACGGAAGCGCCCAGGCTCACATATTCTCATTTGAGGTCAGATAACATGGAGATCAGATACAATAAGCTTTTTGACCGTAAAAAGCCGTTGCTTCTGGCGCACCGCGGCTTTACCCCGGTAGCCCCCGAAAACACGCTTGCATCCTTCCGTACCGCAGCCGCACGCGGCTTTTGGGCAATAGAAACCGACGTTCACCGTACACTTGACGGCGTGCTCGTTTGCTGTCACAACTTTTCGCTCAAAAAAATGTACGGCGCGGATATAAAGATCGAGGATCAGAACTTTGCCGAACTGAAAAAGCTGCGCGTCACGTGCGGCAACAATGTCGGCTGCTACTCCGACGAGGAACTGCACCTGCCGCTGTTTTCCGAGTACCTTTCGATATGTCTGCGCGGCGGCTGCGTCCCATTCATCGAGACGAAAGGCGACGTTGTGGAGCAGACACTGCGCATGGTAGACAGCTTCGGTCTTATCGACGGATCGGTGCTCTCATCGATCAGTTTTGACCACATTGAGGAAGCGCGCCGCGTGAGCGACCGTGTATTCATTCACCACATCTTCACAACCGATGAACAGATGCTGCGCGTGGCAGAGCTGGGCAACGGAGGCGTGTCCTACAATTACCCCGAGCTTGACGAGGTGCCCGACGGACTTATAGAAAAGACGCACGCAGCGGGCGTCCGTCTTTGCCTGCGCGCCGGCGACACAGTTGAAAAAGTTCGCCGTATGACTGCCATGGGACTGGATTACATCCCCACAAACCGCATAACTCCGGCCGATATAGGCTGATACGGTAATATTTATCCCCGACCGACCATATAATCTACCAAACGGATGAAAAGGACGGTCGGGGATAATGTTTGTTTACACTTGCCGCGCGGGAACGATACGGTTTTTTGCAGTCATAGTGCTTGCGGTCGCGGTGCTTGCCGCACTTGTGATATTTGTACCGGCTTACCAGCCGGTATCGGCAGGAGCCGACAGCAGCGATGAGGCTGTCAGGATAAGCTATGACAGGATCAAAACAAATGAGGACAGAGTAAAGTTTTTGTCGCAGTTCGGGTACGAGGTGTCGGAGGATCCCATCGAAACGGTAGAGATAACTCTGCCGGAGAAGTTTGACAAGGTGTATGCCGGGTACAACGAGCTTCAGAAAGCACAGGGGCTTGATCTCTCAAAGTACCGCCGCAAGACGGTAATGCGCTACACGTATGAGGTAAAGAATTACGACGGCTACAACGGCGGCAGGGTGCTCGCCAATGTGATTGTCTACCGCGGACGCGTTATCGGCGGCGATGTATGTTCAGCCGACCCGCAGGGCTTTGTTCACGGCTTTGAGGGAGCGATAAAAATGCAATAACGATGCAATATAACGATGGGAGTGTAAAAAACTCAATTTGAGTTTTTTACACTCCCATTTATGTATTTATTCATTCAAACTATCTCCGCGTCCGCTCCCGCGCGGGACATGCCCACGCCCTCGCGTTCGAAGAAGTATTTGACCCTGTGCGATGCAACGCTCTGCACCATTCCGAGCAGCAGATATACCGCAAGCGTTGATGAGCCGCCGCCGCTTATGAGCGGCAGTGTGATGCCGACGACCGGCAGCATGGCAAGGCACATCCCCACATTCTCCATTGTCTGTACCAGAATGAACGCGGCAACGCCCACGCATATGAACGAGCCTGCATCCTTGCGCGCCGTCTTGGCAATCATGAAAATGCGAACGACAAGCACCGCAAGTGTAATAAGTACTATCGCGCCGCCGAGAAGCCCGAACATTTCGCAAACGGTGGAAAATGAAAAGTCGCTCTCCGCCGAATAAAGCGTGCGGTAGTTCTCCGCGCCGGAAAAGCC
>CAUABN010000026.1:0-8342 GCA_958427275.1 uncultured Anaerotruncus sp. | reverse complement strand
TTATGGAAAAATATTTTTGACACGGAGAAATACAATGCATCTTTATCCTGCGGATATCTTAATGCCCGATTTTACAGCCACAAGCGGCAAACTCTGGTCGGTCGTGGCATGCGACCAGTATACTGCAGAGCCGGAATACTGGCGCCGTGTTGAGGATGAGGTCGGCTCGCTGCCGTCAACGCTCAGACTCATGCTGCCGGAGGTCTACCTCGGAGAGGCGGACGCGCGCGTACCCGCGATACATGCCGCAATGCGTGACTACATAGACCGCGGTATCCTTAAAATGCATCGCCGCCGTGCGGTGTGGCTCGAACGCACGCAAAGCGACGGCAGGCTCCGCCGCGGTCTTGTTGCGGCTGTCGATCTTGAGGAATACGACTTTTCCGCCGATTCGGCGTCGCTCATACGCCCGACCGAACGCACAGTGGCTGAGCGTATACCGCCGCGTATAGGCGTGCGGCGCGGCGCGGCGCTTGAAATGCCTCATGTTATGCTTCTTATTGACGATCCCGCCGACAGTGTGCTGTGGCGCTTCTCCGGACGCAGTGCCGATGCATACGATTTTGACCTCATGGAGGGCGGAGGTCATGTGCGCGGCGGATTTGTGGGCGCTACCGAAATGCAGGATGTGAACGCGGCGCTCGATGAGCTGCTTGCGGGCAAGGCCGGAAGCGATGCGCCGATCCTTTTTGCCGTCGGCGACGGGAACCACTCTCTGGCGACAGCCAAAACGGTCTGGGAGGAATACAAGGCGGCTGGCGCTCCCGCGGATCATCCCGCACGCTACGCGCTTTGCGAGGTGGTGAATCTTCACGATCCGGCGCTTGAATTTGAGCCGATATACCGTCTTGCCTTCGAGTGCGACACCGGCGCACTCATTGCAGGCTTCCGCGATCATGCCGAAAGGCTGTGCGGCTGTGAAGCGGCGCAGACCTTCCGTATCGTCACTGCAGAGGGCGAGGAGACCGTCACTGTCCGCCATCCGGAAAAAACGCTGTCTGTCGCGACCCTTCAGGACTACCTTGACTCATATGCCGCCGCGCATCCGCTTGAGCTTGACTACATACACGGCGAGGCTACGGTCGTTTCGCTGGCGGCTGCTCCCGGCAAGGTTGGTTTTCTGTTTGACGGGATCAGAAAGAACGAGCTTTTCCGCGCCGTTGAGCGTAGCGGTGCGCTCCCGCGCAAGACATTTTCGATGGGACACGCCGCCGACAAGAGATTTTACCTTGAATGCCGCCGCATAGACGGCTGAATGCCCGAAAGTTAACATATTTATTACCACACAGCCACACGGTGTGCGACTGTGTGGGGTATAATATCCGGACCCGATCGGTTCGTTATCCAAAAAAGAAAGGAAGTTGCATATGAAAAAAAGATTCGTTCTTAAAGCCATCCCGGTATTTTTGCTGGCACTGCTCGTGATATGTCCGCTCCTTACTGCGTGCCAAAGGCACGGCGGCGGGGACGATACATCCGGCGGCACGTCCGGCGGGACGGGAACAAACTCGCCCGATACGACCGTGGTCACGCTACCCGACACCGAGAGCGGCAAACTGCTCCAGACATTTATTGACGCGGCTTATGCTTCCGGCAGCGGACTTACCGCACTCGATGACAACGCCAAAAAGCTTGTTGCGGTATGGAGCGAGGTCGCATCCGACGCCGAAGCGGTGATGAACAGCGTCTACACGCAGTTCGCATCCGGAGACGTCAGCTATGAACGGCTTGCGTCACTGCTGAAGTCCTTTATGCTCATAGATGCGGCGCAGAGCACGGCTTCCTCATTGCTTTCAAAGGCTGATTCGATACGCGCCGGTCAGACGGCGCTTGAAGCGTTCAACGCCTATGTGGCTGCCGGTAAGTATATGCTGGCATCGCGCGAGGCGGCACAGCTCGCCGCCGGCGATAATGCCGCGCGTACCGCGGCGCGTGCTGTCATGGAGGCACATGCTGACGATTTCAAGGCGGGCATTACCGCCGCAGTGACCGAATATATGGTACGGTATGAGATACCCAAGGGAAAGAGCTATCTTTCCGGGCTTTCCGGGCTTGGGCTTGACGCTCATGTGGCGTCGGAGAGCGAACGCCTTGAGGCGTATCGTGTCTCTCAGGAGGACGATCTGGAAAAGGTCACGGTCTCGCAAACGCTTGAAAATATATACACGCACTGTATGATCGCATTCCCGGAGATCAACTTTGCTTCATCCCGGACTTACCGCAAGTGCGGCGACGATTGCCTGACCTACCACGAATCCATGTATCTGCTCAACTCACTGTACGAGAAGGGATATATTCTGATCGACGCCAATATGCTCTACGATGCGGAAACGGGCAAGTCGGTCAGGACCATGATGCTCCCGAAGGGCAAAAAGCCGCTGATTCTGACATTTGACGATGTTACCTACGATTCGCGCAAGCAGGGCAACGGCATGGTGGACAAGCTGATCGTTGATGAGGACGGATATGTCTGCACCTATACCAAAATGAAGGACGGAACCGAGGTCATATCGTATGACAACGAGCATTTCCCGGTCATAAACGCGTTTGTGCGCGAGCACCCGGATTTCACCTTCCACGGTGCGCGCGGAACTATTTTCTTCACCGGATTTGACGGTATACTCGGTTACAGAACGCAGTCCGAGCCGCTTACCGAGGCTGAGGCGGCGCTGGGACTTGACCGCAATGCGGAAATAGCCGCTGCAAAAAAAGTTGTGGCTGCTATGAAGGAGGAGGGCTGGACCTTCGGCTCGCACAGCTACAATCACCGCCATATGACGCGCATGACAGCTGCCGAATTCAAAAAGGATACCGATATGTGGCGTGAAGAGGTTGGCTCTATCGTGGGCGAGACTCAGCTTTTCTGCTGGCCTTACGGCGACCATACCGATTCAAGGTATAACGCGAACCTTCGCAAGGGCGAGCTTCACAAATATCTTTACGACAACGGCTTCCGCATATTCTTCGGATGCGGCTCGGCAAGGTATGTTGCCAGTGAACCTGACGGTCTCGGTATATTTACCGACCGCAAGGGAATGACCGGCAATGTGCTTTACTATATTGAAATGGAGTACAAGACATACCTGAGAGATTATCTCTATCTCATCGATCCCGATAAGATGTGGGATCCTCTGCGCCTGCCATACAAGCATATGCCGCCGTATAAGAGCTGAATATACGATAATGACCGGGGCGTTGAAAAACCAGTTCTGAGTTTTTCAACGCCCCGGCGTTTTTAAGGTGCCCTCGCGCTGACGCGCGTGAGCGCCTTCTTTTTTTATCTCCGCTTTTATACGACATATTTATCGCGCGGGGTGGTGTATACTTTTATTGCAGGGAGGGCGCGGCATGGGTGAGACGGTTTATGCGGATGTTCTGTTCATAATAAATTTCAGCATGGATTTTCTTTGCTTTTACATATGCTCGCGCGTACTCGGCTATCCGCTCCGGCTGGCGCGCACGGTCTTGGCTGCCGCAATGGGCGGCATCTATTCCGTGCTTATGATATGGTGGGATCTTCCGGGCGCGGCGCGCCTGCCGCTTGACGTCGGCGTATTGCTGTTGATGTGTGCGGTGGGGCGGTCACGCTCTGGCGACGGCATCGGCGCACGCTTTGGCGGCGCGGCGATGTATGCGGGCGTTTCCGCGGCTCTCGGCGGATTTATGACCGCGATATACAGTCTTGCCAACCGTGCCGGATTTTCCGGCACTGCCGGAAGTGGGAATGACGGCAGCGGCGAGATGTCCGCGTGGGTGTTTGCTCTGATCGCGGCATCGGGCGCGGCGGCATCTGTCATCGGCGGAAGGCGGCTGCGCTTGCGCTCTTCGGGCGGGCGTGTGCATGTGCGTGTGACTATAAACGGAAGGAATGCCGAGTTTGACGGCATTATAGACAGCGGGAATCTGCTGTCCGACCCGCTCAGCGGCAGACGCGTCATGATCTGTGAGCTTGGCGCGATAGACGGGCTTATCGATCCCAGAATGGCGGCGCTCATCCGTTCCGGCGGTGTATCAACGCGGATCGGGTCAGCCGATGCGGCGGCGCTGCGGTTCATTCCGGCATCGGGCGCTATCGGCGACGGACTTATCTGTGCGATCACGCCCGGAGCGGTCACTGTTACTGATGCCGAAAGCGGTAAAAGCCGCATGGCGGACCTGCTGGTCGCTCCGGTGCCGCGACGGCTTTCGGCTGACGGGTGCCGCGCTCTGCTCCCGCCGGGCGTTATATAGCGTATTTTTGTCTTGTGAAAATAAAGACTCAATATCAGAAAGGTAGACAGGAAAATGAAATTCCGGGAATTGCTTATTCGTATGCGCCTTGCGCTGTCAAGGCTCGCGGCAAAACTGTACCCGCGCGGCATTTATTACGTCAGCGGACCGGAGACGCTTCCGCCTCCGCTCACGCGCGAGGAGGAGGAGACGGCGCTGCGCCGTCTTGCCGCCTCGCCGGGGGACGAGCAGGTGCGCGGTCTGCTTATCGAGCGCAATCTGCGTCTTGTGGTGTACATAGCGCGTAAATTCGAAAGCACCGGTATCGGCATCGAGGACCTTGTTTCGATCGGAACGATGGGGCTTATAAAGGCGATAGGCTCTTTCCGCGCCGAAAAAAATATAAAGCTCGCAACATATGCCTCGCGCTGTATAGAAAACGAAATACTTATGTATATACGTAAAAGGAGCGCCTCGCGCTGCGAGGTCTCGCTTGACGAGCCGCTTAATATAGACTGGGACGGCAACGAGCTTTTGCTTTCGGACGTGCTCGGAAGCGATGACGGCGGAGTAGGCGAGGCGTTTGCGGCACGTGAGGAAAAGCGGGTGATCCACGAGGCTGTGGCAGGGCTTGAGCCGCGCGAGCGGCAGATAATTGAACTGCGATTCGGGCTTTCGGGGAAGCCGGAGATGACACAGAAGGATGTTGCCGACCTACTTGGAATTTCGCAGTCCTACATATCCCGGCTCGAAAAAAAGATAATTGCCCGTCTGCGTGAGGAGCTGACAGGCAAGATATAAAGCGCGGCGCGCCACGTGTCTTTCGCGCTAATGCGCGACAGACACGTCATATGTCCCGCTCCGCTATGTCGGCGTATGTTTCCCGTCTTACGGCGATATACGATCTGCCGTGTGACAGCATAACAACGGGGGGACGCGGTATGCGGTTGTAGTTTGACGACATTGAAAAATTGTACGCTCCGGTGGTAAGACAGGCTATGCGGTCGCCGCGGCGTATATCGCGCGGCAACATAACGCCGTGCTGTATTATATCGCCGCTCTCGCAACATCTGCCAACAACACTGAACGGCTCGGTGTCCTCCGCTGTCGGACGGTCGGAATCAAGCAGTGTATACGGAGCCTCATAAAGCGCAAATCGGGGGTTGTCGGTCATGCCGCCGTCAACGGATACGTAGGAGCGGTAGCCGGGGATCCTTTTTACCGAACCAACGGTATAAAGCGTCATTCCCGCGTCGGCTACAATGGCTCTGCCCGGCTCGAAATAGACCTTTGGCGCCGGAATTCCGCCGAGGCGGCAGCCGCGGCGCACCTCATCGGCGACCGAGCGCATTATTCCGCCGATATCCGGGTATTCCGCATCGGCGGTGTAGGGAACGAAAAATCCGCCGCCGAGGTCAAGCACCGATGAGGTAAATCCGACCTTGCGGTATATCTCGGCTGTAAATTCCGTCATTATGCGCGCGGCACGCACAAAAACGCCGCTGTCGGCTATCTGCGAACCCACATGACAGTGAAATCCGCAAAGTTCGATGCCCGGAAGCGAGAGCGCCAGACGCACGGCGGAAAGTGCCTGTCCGGTCTCAATGGCGCATCCGAATTTGGAATCCACTTTGCCGGTAGTGACTGCGGCAAAGGTATGCGGGTCTATTCCCGGAGTTACGCGAAGAATTATTTTTTGCCGCACGCCGTGGGAGGACGCGATATCCGACACGGCGCGTATTTCGTCTTCGCCGTCGGCTACTATGTGACCTACTCCGTGCGATATGGCAAGCTCTATATCCGCATCGGTTTTATTGTTTGAATGGAAGAACGCCTGCCCGAGCGGATATCCTGCGCCGGCTACGGTGTATATTTCACCGGACGACACAACGTCTATCCCCATGCCTTCCTCAGCCATTATGCGATAGATCTGCCTGAACGACGCCGCCTTTGAAGCGTAAAGAATGCCGCAGGCAATATCGGGACCGAAAGCCGAACGAGCCGCCGCAATAAATGTGCGGCAACGCTCACGTATGCGGTCCTCGTTCATAAGATAAAGAGGCGTTCCGTATTTTTCCGCCAGACTGCGGGTGCTTTGCCCCGCAAAGCAAAGCTCGCCCTTGCCGCCGACCGAAAGGTCGGGGAAGGGCGGCTTTTTTGTTTTGCAAATGATCCCGGTCTGCATCAGTCGATGATAGGCTTTACCGGCGCTTTGTCGGTTATGGTGATGTTCCCGCTGTTTACGGTGATGCTTATTGAGTTGAGGTCGCCGGTGGCGGCAGGCTTTGTCTCCTCGCCGGTCTCGGCGGAGGTCGTTTCGGCAGTCTTGGTGGTCTCCGGCTCTACCGGTGTCAGAGGAGTTTCAACATTCTGCTCGGTGTACTTTTTGGTGTATTCCTTGCCGTACACGCTTATCTTGCCCGCGGGGGCGTTCAGCTCAACATTGTACCCGGCAAAATTTGCCTCGTTGCGGTAGTATGTGAACTCGCCGCTCTTTACCGTGGCATCTATTTTGTGTGTAAAGGTGCTGTTTCCTATCGTAACGTATCCGGATGCGTCGGCGCTGAGTATCAGCTCGCGTGCTGTGACGCCGGATATCTTTGCTGTCAGTTCTTTTTTCGAGTCTACGGTAATGGTGGAGACTGTTGTAATGCCGGAAAGCGTGACCTCGCCCTTGTCCGCGGTGAGACGGTAGTCGCAGTCGATATCAAGGTCGGACACGGATACATTGCCTTCCTCGGTGTGAATATCGATGAATATTACCTCCGCAGCATCGGAAAGGTAGAGGTTGACCGTTTTCTGGCGGTTGCGGTATTTCAGATAATTCTGATAGTTGCGGAAACCGCTGAAATTGATCTTGAAGGTATCAAGGTTGATAAGCTCGGATATTCCGTCTATACCGGAAAGAGTGATCTGCGTTTTGCTGGCTGTGAGATTATAGCTGTTATCGCTGAAGTTTATAAGCTCTATGCGGCTCTTTTCCGCTCCGCCGTAAACATTTATGTCGGCGTTCTTGAGCGAGATGACCAGCTTTTTGAGCGAGGCTTCATCGATATCGTCGTATGTCTCAACGTAGTTGTTGTTTCCGTCATGCTCCTGCTTGAAGAGCGCAATGCCCTGGTCCTTTGCCATGTTTTCGGCGCTGATGCAAAGGAGGACACCTGCGCACGCAAGTATTATCGTGACGATTATAAATATTATCGAGGTGGGTTTCATTGTTTTTCAAGCGCTCCTTTCAGCGCAACAAAGCCGTCGCGGGCTTTGCGCAGACCAAAGCCGACAAGCTCGGCGAGCTTTTTAATGAGAAAGGGAATAAGGCGTATCGCAATGTTGTACATAAGTATCCCGATGAGCGATGCGACCGAGCCTACGGTGATACCGAGTCCTATCTCGTAAAGTCCTACGGGAACTACGCCCGTTACGATCTTGTAAGCGCCGTATATTATGCCGATGAGGGCTACCGAGCAGCCTACGCCGACAATGGCTATCAGCGCGGCGACAAAGCCTATCGCCGCTGCCGCAAGCAGGAATATCAGCCCTAAGAACACCGCTAAGGCAGCAACGCACAGCACTGCTCCGAGCGGTACCGCGGCGCAGAGCAGCACGCGTGAGAGGGGCTTGTTGCTTTGATCTGCCGCCGTCTTCGGCTTGGCGCTGTCATAGTAACCCGGATCGGTCACGGGGTCTGGCAGATCCGCAGCTTCCTTTTTTACCGGACGCTTTTCGGTTGCGGTGTGAGGAGTATCGCGGTGGACAGCCTGCTTTTCATCCGTCTTTGCCTTGGCGGTGACGGACAGCCTGTGCGGCGCTGCTGATTTTGCTTCATCCGGCTCGTCGTTGATATGTACGGCAGTGCGGCGCGGCTTTGAGCCGAGAGCCGAGAGCGGGTCGCCTGCCGGTTTCGTTTCTTCCGGCTTTTCCGGCTTGACATTTGCGGCGGCGGGAGCATTTTCCGCGACCGGCTTGCGGTCGGCGGCGATCTTCTGCATTATACCCTCCGCCATTCTGCGCGGGTCTACGTCCACCTCGTCCATGTTTTTGGAGCGCAGGTAGGAATCCATTTTTTCCTTCTGCGCGGCGATCGAGGCGTCATCGGCTCCGAGCCTTGCCAGCTCGGAGCCGAGCGCATCAAG
>CAUABN010000025.1:0-8373 GCA_958427275.1 uncultured Anaerotruncus sp. | reverse complement strand
CGCAAGGAATGTGGTGAAGGGAGCTACGAAGGCGGCAAGCAGGCAGAGCACTGCGGTAGCGATTATCGTTACGACCGAGGCGTTGCCGGAGATAGCCACGCAACCGACCGATTCGCCGTAGGTGGTGTTGGGGCAACCGCCGAAGATGGCGCCTGCCATGGAGCCTACGCCGTCACCGAGAAGGGTGTTGGCAAGTCCGGGGTCTTTGAGCAGGTCGTGCTCGATGATGGTGGAGAGGTTCTTGTGGTCTGCGATGTGCTCGGCAAAGACCACGAAGGCAACGGGAACGTATGCTACTGCTACCGTGCCTATGTAAGCGGCGTCAATGTCCGCAAAGCCGCGGAATGCCTGGATAAAGGTGAATTCGGGAACCCACTCCATGTTTGCGAAGAGGGAGAAGTTGATTATCTTGAGTGCGTCGATACCGGCGACATTTCCGATTACGGTGAAGACGGCTGCGACAGCATAACCGGCTACGATGCCGATGATGAAGGGGATCATTTTGAGGAACTTCTTGCCGTATACCGAGCAAGCGATGGTCACAGCGAGGGTGACGAGTCCGCAAAGGATGGCGATGTAGGGGGAGGCTACCGATGCTCCGTCTACCTTGATCGCTCCGGCGGAGAGATCGCCGACGGCGTTTCCGGCAAGCGAAAGACCGATGATGGCAACGGTGGGACCGATAACGACGGCGGGCATGACCTTATCTATCCATGCAACGCCGCAGAGCTTGACGATGATCGCGATCACGACATATACAAGACCGGCGAATGCCGCACCGATAACGAGGCCGGCATATCCGGCTGCCGCCGAGACGGCGCCCGCAAAAGCGGTGCCCATTGAACCGAGAAATGCGAAGGAACTTCCGAGGAAAACAGGGCTTCTGAATTTTGTGAAGAGCAGGTAAACGATGGTTCCGACGCCGGCTCCGAAGAGGGCGGCAGACTGGGACATACCGTGTCCGATGATCGCGGGAACGGCAATGGTCGCCGCCAGGATAGCGAGGAGCTGCTGAAGCGCGAACACTATGACCTGTCCGAACTTCGGTTTGTCTTTGACACCGTAAATGAGTTGCATGAAAACCTCCGATTGGCGCCGCCGTCTGCGCGGACGCCGTTTTATTTCCGATTCAAGTTTCCCTCCGCAGTGTGCGGCTTTTCACATTCCGCAAAAAAACACCGCCACGTCTCGTATTGAGGCATAGCGGCGCCAGCACGAAAACATCGGTGGCTTATGACCCGCCCGTGTTCCCGCGATATTGAATTGCTCCTGTATCCAAACTGCGCGCATCTGCCGACATCAGTTGATCCGGTTTACTTTATGATACCACATCCATGACGATTTGTAAATAGGCAATGTCAAATTCGGATGAAAAAATATTGCCGAAAAATAAGGCGTGTTTTTGTACAAAATGCCGAAATGCGCGCAAATGATGTAAAAAACGTGCGCGGAGCAGCCGAATCTGCTATAATGTAAGGCGATCAAATGCGAAAGGCGGGAGAGGTATGTACCGTATTGCAATATGTGACGATGAAGCCGAGGCGCGCTCCTATTGCGTTCACGGTGAAAAAACGGGCTTCCGGCATCTCGGTTCCTCTTTTATTTCGGGACTGTCAGCGGATTTACGGCATGGGTCACCGGTATACTTATCGGTTTTTCCGATCTTCATCGCGGCAGCATAAAGCTATCGGCTCTTATGGAATTCCTGAATTACCCCGAGCCGTTCAGGTTCGAGAACGGCGAGGCATTGAAAGTCACGCCCGGTATGCCCTGCAAAATAGAGCTTGACGACGTTTCCTTCCGCTACGATGGTGCCGCGAAGGACACGACCGGCCATATAAATCTGACGGTAGAGCCGAGGGAGAAGATCGCCATAGTCGGTCTTAGCGGCGCCGGCAAGACGACCCTCGTCAAGCTGATATCCGGACTGCTTGACCCGATAGCGGAGGCGGAGATATATTCGAAATTCGATACCATAGCCGGGGACAAGACCGCGGTGTATATCAGCCACAGGCTCTCGTCCTGCAAGTTCTGCGACGAGATAGCGGTGTTCGATCACGGCGCGGTGGTACAGATGGGAACGCACGAGGCGCTTCTCGGCGATCCCTGCGGGAAATACAGCGAGTTGTGGCACGCGCAGGCGCAGTATTATACCGAGGAGACTCCCGGGTAATAAATTGAAAATTGACGCAGGAGCGGTCGCGCATTGGTGCGATAGCTCCTGCGCATTTGACCTGTTTTGCGGTCACCAATGAATAATTCCCGCAAAAGGTTGCAAAATGACTTGACAAAATGCCGTTTGGGGGATATAATTTATCTGTTGATAAAATAACAATCTACCGGGAGCGTATTGATCTTATGAATAAAAACTTACTCGTCCTTATGGAAGAACGTATGCCCGAGTTTTCCAAGGGACAGAAACGCATTGCCAGGTATATCCTTGACCATTATGACAAGGCGGCATATATGACCGCGTCAAGGCTCGGCTCTATCGTTGAGGTGTCGGAGTCCACGGTCGTCCGTTTTGCCATTGAAGTCGGATTTGACGGATATCCCGAAATGCAGAGGGCGCTCCAGGAGCTTATCCGCACGCGCCTTACCGCCGTTCAGCGTGTCGATGTGACGAACAGCCTCATCGGCGAGGATGATGTGCTTGACAAGGTCCTCGGTTCGGATGCGGACAAGATACGCCGCACGCTTGACGAGATAGACCGTAAATCGTTCGGCGAAGCTGTGGACAAAATAGTATCCGCACGGTCGATATATATAATCGGAGTGCGGTCCTCCTCAACGCTTGCAGGCTTTCTGAACTTCAATTTCAGAATGATCCTTGATAACGTAAAGTTTGTTCAGACCACATCGGGCAGTGAAATGTTTGAGCAGATAATGAACATAGGTCCCGAGGACGTTCTCATAGCCATCAGCTTCCCGCGCTATTCAAAGCGGATAATAAACGCCGTTGAGTATGCGACCGGTGCGGGCGCCGATGTTATTTCGATCACCGACAGCCGCCAGTCGCCCATAGCCGCGGGGGCGGACCAGCTCCTCCTGGCACGCAGCGACATGGTGTCGTTCGTGGATTCCCTTGTTGCTCCGCTTTCGATAATCAATGCAATAATCGTGGCGGTGGCACGCAAAAAGCCGGATGATGTACGCGAGCGCCTTGAAAAGCTCGAACACATCTGGGATGAATATGATGTATATGACAAAACCCAGAACTGAAGTGTGCGGCAAAGCATTTGCGGCGCATCCTTCGGTAACTGTTGCTGTTATCGGCGGCGGTGCCGCCGGTATGATGACTGCCGCCACTGCCGCAAGGCTCGGTGCGGCGGTCACTCTTTTTGAACGCGAGGAAAAGCGGGGGCGCAAGCTCGGCATAACGGGGAAGGGCAGGTGCAATGTCACCAACGACTGCACATGTGACGAATTCCTTGAAAATATCCCGGGCAATCCCCGGTTCATGTTCGCGTCGTTCGCGGCGTTTCCGCCGCGTGCGGTGATGGAATATTTCGAGGGTCTCGGCGTTCCGCTCAAGGTGGAGCGCGGCAGGAGGGTATTCCCGGTCTCAGACAGGGCGGGAGATATAGTGTTTGCACTTGCACGCGAAAATGACGCGGCGGGCTGCCGCACGGTCCATGCCCGCGTGAGCGCCGTCACCCGCCTTCCGGACGGAGGATTCGCAGTAGAATGCTCCGGCGCCGTGCGGAAATTCGACCGTGTCGTTATAGCTACCGGAGGTATGTCTTACCCTCGCACAGGCTCGACGGGCGACGGATACCGTTTCGCGCGCGAGCTTGGGCACACCGTAACGTCGCTCCGGCCTTCACTGGTGCCGATAGAAGCTTCACATCCTCTTTGCCGCGAGGCGATGGGGCTGACACTGAAAAACGTTACGCTCGAGGTGTACGAGCAGGGAAGAAAAAAGCCGGTATACTCCGAACTCGGAGAGCTGCTGTTTACGCATTTCGGGCTTTCGGGACCGCTCGCGCTCTCGGCGTCCGCAGCAATGCGTCACGCAGGTGAAGCTACGTATGAGGCGGTGATAGACCTGAAGCCTGCGCTTGACGAAAAAACGCTTGACCGAAGGATAGTCTCCGATTTTGAAAAATACAGTAACCGCGATTTTGCAAATGCGCTCGGAGGTCTTCTCCCGCAGAAGCTGATCGCGCCGTTTGTGGCGCTTACCGGAATATCCCCGACCAAAAAAGTGAATTCGCTCACACGCGCCGAACGCGCGTCTGTCGTGACGCATATGAAGGGGATGAGGATTCCGCTTTCGGGACTGCGTCCGATAGAGGAAGCCGTCATAACCTCGGGAGGCGTTTCAATACGTGAGATCGATCCGCACACGATGGAGTCAAAACTTGTCCCGGGACTTTTCTTCGCCGGTGAGATAATAGATGTGGACGGCTACACGGGCGGCTACAATCTCCAGATAGCGTGGTCTACCGGCCGTGCCGCAGGTATTGCCGCGGCAGATGCGGGGGAATAATATATCCGGGTCATGATGAAACAGAAATGAAAATAAATGTATGTGCTGTTGTGCGTCTGTATTGAACACACGCCGCCGCAGCCGTGCTTTGTAAACAAAATGTAAACAAGGCGGCGAATGTGCAGAAAAGCCTGCCGAAAAGGAGTCTTATATAATGATACGCATTGCAATCGACGGTCCGAGCGGAGCGGGTAAAAGCTCGCTGGCAAAAGGACTTGCCGCAAGGCTGGGGATCAACTATCTTGATACCGGAGCGCTTTACCGCACGGTGGGATATGCGGCGCGTGAGCGCGGTATCCGTCCGGATGACAGAAAAGCTGTGGCGGATATGCTCGGCTCCGTCAGTGTTGAGGCGGTCTTTGAAAACGGAAAGCAGATGATGTATCTTGACGGCAAGCCGCTCGGCGACGCGATAAGACAGCACGAGATATCATCATATGCTTCTGCCGTATCCGCGATCCCCGAGGTGCGTGCGTTTCTTCTTGAAACACAGCGTGATATTGCCCGCCGTGAAAGCGTGGTCATGGACGGCCGCGATATCGGTACTGTGATAATGCCCGATGCCGATATAAAGATATTCCTTGTCGCTTCCGCTGAGGAGCGCGCCGAAAGAAGAAGACGCGAACTTGAGGAGCGTGGGATAAACGAGAGCTACGAAAAGATCCTTGCCGATATCCGTGAGCGCGACCGGCGCGACAGCGAGCGCGATATCGCGCCGCTTCGTCCCGCGGAGGATGCGATAATGCTCGATAATTCAGGCTTTACGCCGGAAATGAGCGTTGATGCCGCCATGCGGATAATCCGTGAACGCGGGATCGCCACTGAATGCGGGGAGGGCTCCGCAGGATGAAAAGCAGATTTTATGCCGTTGCGCACTTTCTTTTTGCATGGTTGGCGCGCGTTATATTTCTTGTTTTTCCGAAAGGAAGAAAAAACGAACCGCGCATTTCCGACGGACCGTATGTTGTATGTGCCAATCATATGTCGGCGATAGACCCGATAATCATATGTGCGGCAACACGGCGTCAGCAGCCGCGGTATATGGCAAAAAAAGAGTTGTTCGGCGTTCCCGTCCTTGCACCGTGCATAAAAGCGCTCGGCGCTTACCCGGTGGATCGCTCGGGCGCCGATGCCGGCGTTGTGCTGAAGACCGTTCATATGCTTGAGAGCGGCTATTCGGTCGGAATGTTCCCGCAGGGAACACGCCGCCCGGGAGTCGATCCCGCCACTACGCCCGTAAGAAGCGGAGTGGGATTCATCTGTTCGCACGCCCATGCGCAAGTGCTTCCGGTGTATCTTAAGGTCAGGGGCAACAAAATGGGTTTTCTGCGTCCCGTGAGAGTCATTATCGGCAAGCCGATACCGTACGAGGAGTACACCGGCGGCGGTGAGCATGAGGGCGACGCCGCATATATTTCAAAATATATTTTCTCGCGTATATGCGAGCTGGGAAGCGAAAGCGCCGGAAAAGAAAAATGAATTATAAAAATGAATTATAAATTTGAAAAGAACTTCCCGGAGGGCGGATTCGTCCGCGTTGCCGGAAGCGCGGGATTTTGCTTCGGCGTCAGACGTGCGACCGAATGCGTCAGACGTGCCATAGAGGAAAAAAAGCCGGGCGATAAGCTCTTTACTCTCGGAAAGCTGATACATAACGACACATACCTTGCGCGGCTTGCAGCCCGGGGTGTTGAGGTGATATCGGAGGCGGATATACCCACAGCCGCTGCCGCGAGCGATACGTGCGGGGGCGAGACGACGGTTTTTATCCGTGCGCACGGTATCACGCGCGAGACCGAGGAGATGCTTGCCGGGGCGGCAATGGTCCACCCTCATTTTCACTATGTTGACTGCACATGTCCGTATGTCAGAAAGATACACCGCATAGCGGCGGAGAATTCCGGCGAGGGACGTGAATTTATACTTATAGGCTCTGCGGACCACCCCGAGGTGCGCGGGATAATGAGTTATTTTACCGGGGAGAAGCACGCGTGTGCGACCGCAGATGAACTCCTTGCTTCCATTAATAATAAAGAAATGGTGAAGGATGTAAACGCGATTCAAATAATGGCGGCTCAAACCACTCAAAACGTATCCGAATGGAAAAAAAGTTTGAAAATTATCGAAAGGCTATGTACAAACGCGATAATTTTTGATACAATATGTAATGTTACGGAGACCCGGCAGCTTGAAGCCGAAAAGCTTGGTAGGATGTGTGACCTTATGATAGTTATCGGCGGGCAGGACAGTTCAAATACATCCAAACTTGCCGCGGTAACGCGCGCTGTCTGCAAAGACACCGTGCGTATCGCCGATGCGCGAGAGCTTGCAGGGATAACTCCGAACGCTCACCTTAAGGTGGGAATTGTTGCCGGGGCATCAACGCCCGACGACATAATAGAGGAGGTATTCAAAACAATGAGCGAAACCAAAATCGACAAGGTTGAAATCGAAGGAGAAAACTTTGACGAAATGCTCAACTCAGCGTTCAAAACTTTAAATACAGGAGACACCGTTACCGGTACAGTTATCGCCATCAGCGATCAGGAAATGAAGCTTGATCTCGGCGCCAAAGTCACCGGTATACTGACCGCCGATCAGACTACAGACGATGCTTCTGTAAAGCTGAGTGAGATGTACAAGGTCGGCGACACTATAGACGCCTTCGTCATTCGCGTGAGCGATGTGGACGGATGTGCTATGCTGTCCAAGAAGCGCGCTGACCTTGACAAGAACTGGCACAAGATCGCAGAGGCGAAGGAGAACAACGAAACTCTTGAAGCCAATGTGACCGAGGCTGTAAAGGGCGGCGTCGTTGCTACCGTTATGGGCGCACGCGTATTCATCCCCGCCTCGCAGACCGCACTTCCCAAGGATGCTGATCTTTCTCAGCTCGTGGGCAAGAAGGTCAAATTCAAGGTCATCGAGGTCAAGCCTCAGGGCAAGACCGTTATCGGCTCCATCCGCGCCGCAGCAAGAGAAGAGCGCCGCGCTATCGAGGACAAGTTCTGGTCCGAGATCGAAGTCGGTAAGCACTATCACGGCGTCGTTCGCGGCATGACTGATTACGGCGTGTTCGTGGACCTCGGCGGTGTTGACGGTATGCTTCACAAAAAGGATCTTTCCTGGAAGCCCATACATAAGCCTGCCGATATCCTTAAGCTCGGTGATGAGCTTGACGTATTCGTCAAGTCCTACAACCCCGAGAAGAAGCAGATCTCCCTTGGCTACAAGACCGAGGAGACCCATCCGTGGAACGTATTCAAGTCCAAGTATCAGCTTGGTGACGAGCTTGATGTTACCATCTCCAGCATAATGTCCTACGGTGCGTTTGCCCGCATCACCGACGATGTTGACGGTCTTATCCACGTGTCCCAGATCGCTCTGGAGCGCGTTGCCAATCCCGCCGATGTGCTTGAGGTCGGTCAGACGGTCCGCGTAAAGATCATAAAGATCGATGACGAACAGCAGAGAGTAAGCCTTTCCATTCGCGCCATCCTTGAAGAGGAAGCCGAGAATGCCGAGGAAGTTCCTGCCGACGCAGAGTAATTATTGACCAAAGGGGCAATTGAAAACCTGGTGTTTTCAATTGCCCCTTACCTTTAATAAAAAAATGCCGGTCGAAAAGGCGGAGTTCATAAGACAGTTTTCGCCACAGTAACTTATCTTGCTGTGGCGTTTCTTATGAGCGACTAGTATTGCAATAATTGTTTTCGTATGGTATATTAACAAAAACAGTAAATGAGGTGATTAGATGTCATTTTTATCTTCGTTATTTGGGAAAAAATCTTCAAGCAACAATCAATCTCAAATAAAAAATGTAGAGATCAACAAAGGAAGCGCAAATACTCCTTTGCTTCACTTAAAAGGCAAACCGGATG
>CAUABN010000024.1:0-8419 GCA_958427275.1 uncultured Anaerotruncus sp. | reverse complement strand
TGTTGTCGGCAGAAAGCTCACGGACATACATATACGCTTCTTCAAACTTCTTAACGGTCTTCTGAAGGTCGATGATGTAGATACCGTTGCGTTCGGTGTAGATGTACTCCTGCATTTTGGGGTTCCATCTTCTGGTGTGGTGTCCGAAATGGACGCCTGCTTCGAGAAGCTGTTTAATGGTGATAACAGACATTTTAATGTCCTCCTTCTGGTTTTCCCCACCACGCCGCTCCGTATACGGACAACCGCCGCCGGCGGCACCCGACCGTACTATGCCGCGTGTGTGTTTTTTTGATCTGTGACGGTTCACCTGTATTTTCCGGCACAAACACACGTATTATATCATACTATTTTTGTTTTTTCAAGCGCCGTGACGGATTTTACAATTTGTTTACATTTATTTTCGCTTTTTATCGCGTCTGCGGTCATGCTCGCAGGCGCAAAGCTCATTCTGAGGCACCTTTACAAGCACCGCATCCTCGCCTATGCATTCTATGCGCTCCCACGGAACGATAAAGCTCTCCTCCCCACCGAAACCGAGAAATCCGGTCTCCCGCGACACAATGAGCGCGCATATCCTGCCGTCGCACGCATCGAATTCAAAGTCGCACGCGTGCCCGAGTTTCGAGCCTCCGCAAAGATTTATCACGTCCTTTTCACGCAACTCGCAGGTGGTCATTTTATCGGACATATCACCGCCGCCCCCTCATATATTTTTATTCAATATACATGATATTCACCGGGGCGTCGGTCTATCACTTTTTTCGTCGCATCAGTCGCCGTGCGCGTCGCGCAGCGGCGATGAGCGGTACAAAAAGCATGAGTGCGGAAAGCGCGATCATCACTATATCGTTTGCGGCATAGCCCGCGCTGCCGAAAAAGCCGAACCCCGACACAGGAAGACAGCCGACGATAAAAACTGTCGCGAGGATATTTCCCGGCGCGGTGGAAAGGAACTCCGCACTCGCAGGTATGAACGACATAACGAGCAGCGCGGCAGCGGAAATGAGCGGCAGCAGGAACCAGACCGAATACAATATTCTTGCCGGGTGCCCGGCTTCACGTTTTGACAGCACGAGCCATCCCCAGGCCGCCCATGCCGCAAGATGCGCAAACGACCAGAACACATTTGCAAATGTGATGCTCCCGTCTCCCATAAGATAATTTACGCATCCCGCGATAATGCTTACCGAAATAAGCGACGACACGGAAAGAATATCGATCCAGTAGCTGCGGTCGCCGAGCGGGCTTTTTCTTTCTTTACTCATGTTCATTGTTCCTTTCTGCGCGCGTGGGGCTGCCGCGCTTTTTGCGCGGCAGCCCCACTGATTGAATTCAAGTGTGTATAACGATCAGGCGTCCTGGGACTTCTTATAATCCTCTACGATCTTCTGCGCGATATTTGCGGGAACGGTGGCGTAGTCGTTCACAGTGAATGTGAAGGAACCGCGTCCCTGCGACATGGCGCGAAGCGCTATCGGATAGTCCATGATTTCAGCCTTGGGAGCGATGGCATGAACAACGGTGTAGCCCTTCTTCTTGGCGGCATCCATACCCATGATGCTACCGCGTCTCTTGTTGAGGTCGCCCATTATATCGCCGACGAGGGATTCCGGAACGGTGATGTCAAGATCTCCGACAGGCTCAAGGATAACGGGAGCCGCCTCAAGCAGGCACTGCTTGTAAGCAAGCTGAGCGGCTGTCTTGAAGGAGATTTCATCGGAGTCAACAGGATGGTAGGAGCCGTCATGGAGATCGGCGGCAAGGTGCGTCATCGGGAAGCCGGCCGCGCCCTTTGCCATAGCCTCAAGCAGACCCTTTTCGACCGCAGGGTTGAAGTTTTTCGGAACAACGCCGCCGACAACGGACACCGTAAAGGTCAGGCCCTCTGCCTCACCGGGCGAGAACTTGATCCAAACATCGCCGAACTGACCGGAACCGCCGTTCTGCTTTTTGTGTCTGCCGTGGATATCAACGGTCTTGGTGATCTTTTCACGGTAAGCGATCTTCGGAGCCGCGAGCTTGATGGAAACGCCGTAGCGGTTCTTCAGCTTTGCCGCAAGTATCGCAAGGTGCATGTCTCCGAGTCCGGAAATGAGCATCTGCTTGGTGTCGGGATCGGTCTCATACTTGAGCGTAAGATCCTCTTCGACCATTCTTGCCATGCTCTGCGAGATCTTGCCCTCGTCCTTTGCGGTCTCGGGTATCATTGCCTGAGTCATGTTGGGAACGGGGTAGATGGTAGGAGCATATTTCTCTTCACCGCTCTCGCGGAGAGTGTTGTTCGTATTGGTGTTGGAGAGCTTTGCAATCATACCGATATCGCCGCATGCCAGCTCATCGACCTCGGTCTGGGTCTTGCCCTTGAGGGTATAGATATGAGCCATCTTTTCGGTGACGCCGGTGTTTATGTTCTTGAGCACCGCATCTCTCTTGAGAGTGCCGTTCATTACCTTGAAGTAAGACATCTTACCGACGAACGGGTCGGCAACGGTCTTGAATACGAATATCGCCGCAGGACCGTTGGGGTCGATCTTTGTGGTCGAGCCGTCTTCAAGCTCGGCAGTTCCCTTGGAGGTGAACTTCGGGAATGCGCTCACGGCAGAATCGAGCATTTCGGTTATGCCGGCAAGAGTCGTGGAGGATCCGCAGAATACGGGCACGATAGTGCCGGAAACGATACCGTCATGGATAGCGGTTGCGGCTTCATCACGGGTGATCTCCTCTTCCTCAAGGACCTTCATCATGATGTCCTCGTTTACCATGGCTATGGCATCATTGAAGTCGGACTTGTGACTCTCTGCTGCGGCTTCAAGTTCGGGTGTCATGGCAATGTCTACCTTATTGCCCTTGGCGTCGCACTTGAACGCCTTCATGTCGATAAGGTCAACGAACTGGATCTCCTTGCCCGCCTTTACGGGAACGACTATCGGGCAGACGGAGCTACCGAATTTGTCCTTGAGCTGTTCGAACACGCGGTCGAAGTCAGCGTCATTGTCATCGTACTTATTGATGAAGAATACCTTCGGTACGCCTATTTCGCTGGCATAATCCCATGCAAGCTCGGTGCCGACCTCAACGCCGGACTTGGCGTCAACAAGGATAACAGCGCTGCCCGCAACGCGGAGAGCCTGCTTTACTTCGCCTACAAAATCAAGATATCCGGGGGTATCGAGAACATTTATCTTGCAGCCCTTCCAGATGACGGGCGCAATCGCCGTAGATATCGAAAAGCTTCTCTTGACCTCTTCGGGGTCAAAGTCGCAAACGGTATTTCCGTCTGATGTTTTACCGAGTCTGTCGGTCCCTCCGCTGATATAGAGCATTGCCTCCGCCAGAGAGGTTTTGCCACATCCGCCATGTCCAAGCAGAGCGATGTTGCGAATGTTGCCGGTTTCGAATTTCGCCATAGTGATTCCTCTTTCGTATTTATGGATTTTTATCAGCTGAACGGATATGATTTTTACCGTTCGACACGCCGGTAAATGCGGCGCGATAAAGTACAAATGTAGATATACATGACTGTGTTACACAGCCACATTTATTATTATACTATAATAAGCGCGGTTTTGCAAGAGTTTTTTGGACACTTTGCTCTCAAAAATCTGATTTTTTTGCGTCAGTTTTATGATTTTTGGCTTTTCCCTGCCCTTCGGTCATTCGCCGGCAATGCCGAACAGCGTCATGGCATTTCTTCGCGTAATATCCGCGGTGCTTCCTTCCTCAAGTCCGAGCACGCCGTCTATCGCGGCGGCGGTGTATGCGGCATATGCCGAATAATTCAGTCTGCCGCGGAATGGCTCCGGGGCAAGATAAGGGCAGTCGGTCTCCACAAGCAGGCGCTCGCGCGGGATCTCTTCGACGACAGAACGCACATGCCGTGCGTTTTTGAATGTCACGGTACCGGAAAAAGAAATGTAAAACCCGCGGCGGCAAAGCTCGAGCGCCATCTCCGCACTTCCGGAATAGCTGTGAAAGACGCCCCTCACGCCCGGGTGGCGCAGGACCGCCTCAAAGCAATCGCCGTGCGCCTCGCGGTCATGGATGATCACGGGCAGGTCAAGCTCACGCGCAAGCGAAAGCTGCGCGTCAAGATATTTTGCCTGAAGCTCACTGTCGTAGGGCTGCCAGTGATGATCCAGCCCTATCTCGCCAAGGGCGACTATCTTGTTTTCTCTACACGAGACGAGCATTTCGGCAAGCGCCCCCAGCTCGCTGTCAAGATCTCCGTACATCCCGATATCGGACGGATGTATACCGACCGCGGCATACATAAGCGGATATCCGGATGCCATGCGCACCGACGCGCGGGAGTTTTCAATATTAGTTCCTACATTTATAATGCCCGCCATGCCGCGTGCAAAGCATTCGCTGACGGCGGCATCGACGCCGCCGTCAAATTCAGCTGCAAAGCGTGCATCTGTGTAATGCGCGTGCGTATCGAATACGCCGCGCGGGGACAGTGTATCCGCCATTTATCTCACTCTCTGTCCCAGCGGAGTTTCGGGAGCGAGGAACACGACTCTCACATCGTCCTCGCCGGATGCGAGCAGCATCCCATCCGACTGCACGCCGCAAAGAGTCGCCGGAGCAAGGTTTGCGACCACTATCACCTTCTTGCCCACAAGCTCTTCGGGCTTGTAGAACTTTGCGATGCCGGATACTATCTGACGCTTTTCGTATCCGAGATCGACCGTCAGCTTCAGCAGTTTTTTTGCCTTCGGCACCGGCTCGCAGGTCTTTATCTCCGCGGTGCGCAGTTCGACCTTCATGAAGTCGTCATAACCGATAACGGCGCAGCCCTCCGGCTTTTCGGGCGCTTTCTCGGCTTCGGCGGCAGCCTCTGCCGCCTTGTGTGCCGCCTCTATCTCCGCATAGATGATATCAAGCGTCCTCTTTTCGTCAATACGTGCAAAGAGAACACGCGTGTCTCCCACGCTCCCGCCTGCCTTCATTCCGCAGAAGCGCTCAGCGGTCCCTATCGAATCAAGCGACGTTTCGGTGGTTCCAAGCTCCGAATATATCTCCTCCGCGGAGGCGGGGATAATCGGTTCAAGCATGACAGCCGCCCATCTTATGGCTTCGGTAAGATCGTAAAGCACCGTCCCGAGGCGTCCGCGCGACGCCTCGTCGCGTGCAAGCACCCACGGCTGTGTTTCGTCGATGAACTTATTGGCGCGGCGCAGGAGCGTGAGGATCGACTCAACGGCATCCGCAACACGGAAGCTCTCCATCGCCTCACGGTAATCGCCGACGGCGGCGATCGCCGTTGCAATGAGATCGCTGTCAAGCTCATCGCGGCAGTCGGGCGCGGCAATGACCTTGTCAAAATACTTCTTCTGCATGTCCAGAGTACGCTTTACAAGGTTGCCGAGGTTATTTACAAGATCGGTATTGTATCTTGCCAGAACGCTTTCCCACGTTATCGAGCCGTCCGAACCGTACGGCATTTCAGCCAGCGCGTAGTATCTTACTCCGTCAACACCGACATACTCCGAGAGCTTGTCGGCATACACAACGTTGCCCTTGGACTTTGACATTTTACCGGTCCCGAAATTGAACCACGGATGACCGAAAATTTTCTGCGGGAGCGGCAGACCGAGCGCCATGAGGAATATAGGCCAGTAAACGCCGTGGAATCTCATGATGTCCTTGCCTATGATGTGTACGGAGGCGGGCCACAGCTCTCGGAAATTCTCCGACTGCTCCTCATAGCTCTTATCCGGATCGTATCCGATTGCGGTGATATAGTTCGTAAGCGCATCGAGCCACACGTAAACGACATGTCTCGGGTCTGACGGCACCTGTATGCCCCATGTGAACGACGTGCGGGAGAGGCAGAGATCCTGGAGTCCGGGAAGCAGGAAGTTGTTGAGCATTTCCTTTTTACGGGATTCCGGCTCGATGAAGCCGGGGTGAGAATTTCTATACTCTATGAGTGCGGGCGCATATTTCTTCATATTAAAGAAGTAAGCCTCCTCGCAGGCGCGGCTCACGGGCGCGCCACAGTCGGGGCACTTGCCGTCCTCGATCTGCGTCTCGGTATAAAAGGACTCACAGGGCTTGCAGTACCAGCCCTCATATTTTCCTTTATATATATCGCCCTGACGAAGGAACCTTTCAAATATCTTTTGCACCGTTTTTACATGGCACTCCTCGGTCGTGCGGATAAAGCGGTCGTATTTGACATTCATAAGATCCCACACGCCGCGTATCTCTCCCGATATCTTATCGACGTATGTCTGGGGATCGACGCCAGCCTTTTCGGCATAGTCCTGTATCTTCTGGCCGTGTTCGTCCGAACCTGTGCAGAAATACACATCGTACCCGGTTTTGCGGCGGTAACGCGCCAGAGCATCCGCGACTATCGCGTCATATGTGTTGCCTATGTGCGGCTTTGCCGATGCATAGGCAATAGCCGTGGTGATATAATATCTTTTCTTTTTTTCGCTCATTATTATTTATATCCTTTCGGTTTCATTATTTTCCTGATCGTCCGCCGGGGCGGGATCGTCCTCGGCGGCAGTATCTATGAGGTAAGTTTCCAATGTCATAAGAGGAACGGTGTGAAAGACGAACAGCACGCACACCGTCAGAAGCGACAAGCAGCAAAGCGGGACACGCCGCCACGCCGCGACGGTATATACCCTGCAGAAGCGGAAAGCGTGACGCAGCGCCTGCGCCGCACTGCGCGGTGCAGGCCGCGACGGATCAAGCATCATTCCGCGCGCCGCTACCGAGAGCGTGCGCATGAGACGCCACCACACAAGCATTGCTATCGCCGCGTACGGGACGTAGATGTACAGCGTATCCGACATCCACAGATACATAAGCGCAGCAAACGGCGGGAGCCAACGCAACGCAAGCATAAGAAATGCCGCAACGGATGACAGCCAGCCCGACACCGACGCATAAGCCTCAAAAAGAAGGCTCAGCTCCGCCCTTCCGTCGTGTACCGCGGCGGCGCACATACGGTAAAAGCCCGCAAGCATCGGGGCGCAAAGCGCCGCAAGACACAGCGAGACAGCAAGCACCTGCACATAGTCCGGCACGTCTCCCGGCACCGCATAGCACACAGCCGACGGAACTATGAACGCCGCCGCGAATACCGTCATGCAGAACACCGTACCGAGCGTAAGCGAAAGGCGCACCTCGGGAATACCGAGAACGGCAGCGGACCTCGTGCGCGCATTCATTATCCTGCCATACGCCGCCGCGCGGTCAAGCGCGCGGCTCATTTTATTTCTTTGCCGCCCACAAATACGCGGCAAAGATCGATCTTCTTTTTATCCTCGTCAACATGGCAGAAAAGCATGTCGGCGCGCGCACCGGGAGCTATCGTGCCCACCTCGCCGGCAAGTCCAACCTCGGCGGCGGGATTCAGCGTTGCCGCCTTCACCGCGTCGGCGACCGTGATATTGCAGAAGCGCGCAAGATTTTCGACTGCACGGCGCAGATCGAGCGTGCTGCCAGCAAGCGCACCGTCGGGAGTACGCGCGATACCGTCAACCACATGGGCGGGCGTACCGGCGATAAGATAGTCTCCGTCCGGCGCCCCGGCTGCCGCCATGGAATCGCTTATCAGGACAAGGCGGTCAAGCCCTATGATCCGCAGTGTGAAATCCACCATATGCGGAGCTATGTGCATACCGTCACATATAAGCTCGCAATATCCGCCGCTCATCAGCGCGGCGGCAGCCGCTCCGCCCTCGCGGTGATGTATCTGCGGCATTGCATTATAAAGGTGCGTAAAGCTCACGCCGTATTTCTTCCATGCGGCGTATGCCTCATCGTATGTCGCATCTGTGTGACCGAGTCCGAGAGTTGCGCCAAGCTCGAGCGCACGGCGCGCGAAAGCGTCGCCGTCAAGCTCAAGCGCCGCAGTGATGTGCGCCGGCAGACCGGCAGACTCCATAAAAGCGTCAAGTTCGGCGGGATCAAGTGGAGCAAGGTATTCCGGGTTGTGCGCACCGCGTTTTTTGAGGTTGAGATATCTGCCCTCAAGATGAACGCCGAGGAAGCACGCGCCGCCGCTGTCTCCCTTCATCGACCGCACCAGCTCCGCCGCCCGGCAAAGCTCGGAAAACGGCGCCGAGGCGAGCGTCGGGAAAAGAGAGGTCACACCTGCTTTGGCATAGGAAAGCGCCGCACGGCGCATTCCTTCGCCGTCCGAGAAGTTGAAGTCCTCGCACACTCTGCCGTGAGTATGTACATCGACAAAGCCGGGGAGTATATGACAGCCGCAGGCATCGATCCGGCGCTCCGGCGTCGGAAGATGCGCATATGCGTGTCTCGACTCCGGAAGGACATCTATTATCCTTTTCTCTCCCTCCGAATCGCCGAAAAGCAGCGCGCCCTCAAAAAACGAGCGTGATGCGGAATCGTATATCAATGCATTCTGGATCAAAGTACGCACAAA
>CAUABN010000023.1:0-8626 GCA_958427275.1 uncultured Anaerotruncus sp. | reverse complement strand
TGATGCAAGAATATTTCCGCCGTACCGCATTATAACGCGGTAGGGATCCTTTTTTGCCCTCATATTATCGCCTCCGGTGCGGACGTCACACGCCGTCCCCACCTTTAATATTATAATACCGCCCCATCAAAAAATCAAGTCCCACGGTCCTTACCCGTATACGATCTCTCCGTCGCCCTCATGCGCGCTGTGCGGGAACCCCCACTTGTCTGCCATTTCCGGGCGCGGTGCAATACCGACGTAATACGCTATCAGCGGGCTGAGCTCATTCGTTATCTCATCGCCGAGGTACACCGTATACATTATATCGTTGGAGCCGTTGGCGGCACACAGATCGACGTATTCCTGCGGTATTGCAGGGCTTGCGTAGTAAAGATCCGGCGCGCCGTAGGTGTGCAGCATCTCATGCGCATACGTTGACGGCGGCGAGGTCACGTCGTTGAACTTAACATAAAGATTCGTATATTCCACATACAGATCGCCGCCGAACGTACCGCCGACCGTCCAGGGTCTCACGGTGTTTTCAAATCCGGTATTGAAAAAGAAAAAGTAGATTATATTGTCCGCCTGATATTTGCGGCAAAGCCCCTCGGAATCGATATTCTCCCTCACATATGCAGCCTGCAGATCGTAAAAATCGCTTTCCTGCCTCACCAGCGACACATCGAACACCGCGTCAAGGCGCAGCTCCGGATCGGCGCTCCAGTCATAAATGAATCCCGCCTGCGTGCCGTAATCATCGGCACTGCGCGAAAGCCATGCGGCGGAGATCCCGAGATAACGCAGAGTCTCGTCTATCAGCTCCGCGTCCTCCGCGCCCCACGACGTCCCGGCATCGGTGGTATAGATCGAAACTATAACGGTGTTTCCGGCGAGCTTGCCGGCAGAGCCGAACCTCCCGTCATATTCAGACACCCATTCCTCGGTCGTCTCGGGTGGTGTCACGGCTGTTGTTGTATCCGCCGCCACGGAGGTGTCCCCGGTGTCCGGCGCGGCTGTACCGGAGCTTTCCTCCGAGCGCGAGGTCGGCGCCTCACCGGTCGCCGTCGTACCGTCGCCGACATCGGAAAAGCCGTCGCATCCGCAAACCACGAGCGACAAAGCGAGCATAAGCGCCGCAAACATACAAATTCTTTTTCTCATTAAGCTCCGACCGCCTTTACAGTATTTTTCCGGCCGCAAGCGCACACGGCGCTCACGCGCCGCATCCGATATGCGGTTTTATAAAATTTAACTTGCTTGGGGCATTGACAATTACGCCCCGCCATGATAAAATAAATATGCGGAACGGATTTTCCGCACCTCTTTTGGGGTTGGTGAGTGGTTTTGCTTGGAGGGTGGGCCGCTCACCTTTTTTTTTTGCCCACCGGCAGGATCAGACTTCGGTAACGATGAACGAATTTCCCTCGCCCTCGCACATTGCCGGAAGCGTGATATACCTTATGCCGTTTATCTCCTTGCGGTCGCCGCGGTGATAATGTCCCTGAAAGACCGTCCCCACCTTGCCGGAGGCTTCAATCACTGCCCGCACCTCATCCGAATTGCGCACGTTGTACCGCGCGTCGGCACACCCGTCCAGCCGCTGATGTATGAACACGGTCGCGCCGATGACATTGCTGTCACCAAGCGCGCTACCGAGCTGTCCGACCTGTGCGGTGGGAAGAAAGCTGTCGGTCCAATCGACCTTGCCGGGACGGTACGGCATTCCGTCCGCGGTAAAGCTGCCGTCAAGGAAAACGAGCGCTCTGCGCTCCTTCACCACCGAAAAAGGCGGCGCGGCAAACCCGCTCGCGGCGTAAAAATCCGCCGCGCTCAGAATGTCACAGTCATGGTTGCCGCGCAGACAGTAAACGGGAAGCCCCGCCGAGCGTATCAGCGCCCCCGTGCGCTCAAGCTCGCGCACGTTGTCCGCGGGATCGACGCAGGAATCCATAAGATCGCCCAGCATTATCACAGCCTGCGCCCCGGCGGCGGTAAAAGCGTCAAGCGCGGCGGCTATCTTTCCGTACGAAAGAGACGGACGCCGGGTCCGGCAGGACACCTCTCTGTCCGAACAATGACTGTCGGCAAACATTCCCACCAGCATAATAGCACCTCCGCGGCGCCGTCACGCAGACGGCGCGTTTTTATAACTTCATTATACCATACTTTCGCCGCGAAATCAACGGTACATCGCCCACGCGGCAAATAAATGCGGCGCCCCGCGCCGGTATCCGTAGCAAAAACGCCGTATAAACAAAAAATGCAGCCTGTTGGCTGCATTTTTTGTTTGGTGGGGGATGGTGGATTCGGACCACCGAAGTCAGTGACAACAGATTTACAGTCTGCCCCCTTTGGCCGCTCGGGAAATCCCCCAAAGTTTGAGCCCGCCATTGCGGACTCATTGGAGCTGGTGAACGGAGTCGAACCATCAACCTGCTGATTACAAATCAGCTGCTCTGCCATTGAGCCACACCAGCGTTTTGTCGCTTTCCGGTCGGACGGGTTATATTATAACAGATAAAGTACCGTTTGTCAAGCCCTTTCGCGCATAAAATAAAAATATTTTATTTATTTTTTCGGAAAATGCCGCCGTGCAAGATATCCGCGCCCCCGGCGGTGCTCCAACGCGCTGTGCGAACTTCAAAAGCGGACTGCCCGGATAATTCGGACAGCCCGCAAGGAATCATATTATAGCTGCGTTACTTTACAAGCTTCGCGTTTTTCTCAAGGTCGCTCACAATACCGACTATGCTGTTATTGAGTATCTTGACCTTAGACTTCAGTCCGGCGCTCCACGGTGTGCCGGCGCAGGCAGCCTTCGAGGGCATCTCGCTCATGAAGCTGAGATCGTCCGAGAAGATTCTGCCAAGGTCGTAGCGGCAGGTGGCACGCAGGATGTCGAACATCTGAGAGTCGATGTTGTCCTTCGCATATCTGAGCTTCATATTGACCTCAAATATTGCGGGGGTGGTGCGGCGGTAAGCCTCGGATGCCCAGCACTCAAGCACTGCGGTAGCGCGTGAATAGTTGGAGCTTCCGTTGCCGATGCCGTAAAGCGTGAAGGGGTTACCCATAACGGTTATGTATTCGTCCTGGTCCTCGTCGTACTTCGGAGTGGGAACGATACCGTATTTCCAGGTGACGGCGTTAAGGCCGCACTTGTTGATCGCGTCCGCCATGTAAACACGGTTCTGGCAGAAGAGCGCCTGACCGCTTACGAACGGGACCTGGTATGTCTTGGAGTCGACAATACAGTCCTTGGTGGGGAGCCATGTGCCGAGCTGGGCAACAAGGTTTATAGCCTTTTCACCGCTGAAATCGGGAGAAATGATAAGGGTCTTGTCGGGGTCCTGCTCGACGAGCATGAGGTTGGAACCGGTGTAGAAGGCATCGCAGTGGAAGTTGACCGTGCAGAAACCGAAGAAGTCTTCTTTATCTGCCGACTCGTTGCTGTTGAGGTCCTGATATTTGTCGCGGGTCATATCGATCAGCTTGGAGATGGTCCATGTGCCGTTCTGAACGAGCGTTGAGGGCTCATCAAGATTGTATGACGAAATAAGTTCCTTGTTGTAGTAGATACCGTACATAAAGTGCAGGGTGTTTGTGGAGATATCGCCCGAAATGAAGTAGAGCGACTGTCCTATCGTGCAGGTATCTATGACGGTCTTGGGCCACCAATCCTGCTCAAAGTTGATGTGGTTGTCGTCGATCGTATTGATGTCTACAAGGAATCCGCGGGTAGAAAGCATCCCTGCAACACGGCTGTACGCTGCGATTATATCGTAGTAGTTGCTTCCGTTGTACTGTGTTTCAACGTATTTGGTAAAATCGGCGCGCTGACCGACTGCACCCTTCTGGCCGTCCCATTCGAACACGACGTCAAGTCTGTCCTGAACGGCGGCGTTACGCATCTTTATTGCGGAGATTATACGGTCGGAATCGTCCGCATCCTCTTCTATCTCAAATTCGGGTCTTTCGGCGTTCGACCAGTAAAGGATCTTGACCGTTTCCTTGTTGTATTTAAGGGTGTCGGGGATATCGTCCTTCTTGTATCCGAGGTAAAGCTCTTCGGTCGTTGAGGGATCGATAACAGTTTCGGCGGCTGCGGGAGTGGTCTCGTCCGACGTATTGGGCTTTGCACATGCGGCAAGTCCAAGAAGCATCAGGACGGCAAGCAGCGGCGCGATCATGCGTTTTACTGTTGAAAATTTCACTTTTCTTCTCCTTATCATGTTTTTTACTCCGAAAAACGGCAGTTATATACCTTATTATTATATATCATCGGCACAATGTTGTCAACCTCCGAAATTCACAATAATCAAAGCGCGTTTTTGTAAATATTGCACATAAAGGTGTCGTATCCCTCAACCGGTCTTGTAAGACCACAAGCGGACGGCGCAGACGCGGTATCAATAGACGGTGCGTCCACGTCTGCCGAGCGAGAGAAGGTCGGCGCGCACCGCGTCGTTACCGCCGAAGGCAGGAGCCTTGAGCGCCGGCTGACCGGTGAGGCATCTTCCCGGTGCAAAGCTGAGTTGCAGTCTGCCGCTGCGGAGCTTGCCGTGACAGCAGAAATCGCAGTCGATCATCCGTCCGCGCGCAATGCCTGCGAGCGCCGCAAGCTCGGGAAATTCCGTTACGGAGGCACGGCGGCGACCGGCATACAGCTCGGCATCGATACAGAAGCAGGGCGTATGCGGCTCGTCATCTATCATTCTGATGCTCAGATTGAACCCGCGCCTGCGACCGACACGCCGGAAAAGCATTGCGGCGATAAGCGTCAGCGCGAGCGCGCCCACGCTGTCATACCCCGCGGCGGAAATATATGGCTCGGTCATGTCGGTCACGGCGATGCCGCAGCCGCACAAGCGCGCGGCATCGGATGCAAGCTCCGCCGCGCTGCAGAAAAAAGACGCGCCGGAGGTCCCCGCCGGTACATCCGCCGCACGGCGAAAAAGCTCATCCGCAGCGGCAAGCGAAGGCGGGAAAGCGGGAATGCATTCTGCCTCCGCGCCGTCGGACGCCTCATCCCGGCTTTCGCCGCAGCGTGAAACGGCAAAAACGGCGAGCATAACCTCCGGCAGTCCCGCAAAGGAACGCACAAATGCAGTGTCACCGATGCCGAGACGCTGCGCCGTCTCCGATTTTTCCGCGATCGCCACGCGCAAGAAGCCGAACACGGCATCCCCGGCAGGGGCGTCGAGCCACAGCTCACGGGAAAATCCCGGCAAATAATCGAACATACGTCCGCCCGGCTCAAACACACCCGCCGGGGCACGCGATGCTATGATCCGCATGTCGTCCGCGAAAAACATCACCACGGCATCGTCAAATGTCATCCCACGCACATCGTCGGGCAAAATATCGTAGCGTGCCCCGCCGCAAGCATTGAGCAAGGCCTCGAACGGCGCGCCCGTCATTCCCCGTACTCCGTATGTATATAAACTTTTCTTTTACAAAGCATCTGTCGTTCCTCCGTTGTTTAATAATTAATTATACCATTTCGGACGGCGTAAAGTCCGGAATACCGCGAAACGCCGCGGTTGCGGTTTTGTTACATTTTTGAAAATGAATGCGAAGTCGAAAAATGTCGTGCAAAAGATAAATAAAAAAGAGCAAAAAGGGGTTGACAAGGCATGCGGGAAGTGATATAATAGATAGGCAATGAAAAAGGGTTGTGCATTCCGCTTGCCGAGCCGGTGTGGCGGAACAGGCAGACGCCTTGGACTTAAAATCCAATGTTGCGAAAGCAACGTACCGGTTCGACCCCGGTCACCGGCACCATAATATCGCGGAGTGGAGCAGTTGGTAGCTCGTCGGGCTCATAACCCGGAGGTCGTGTGGTTCAAGTCCCACCTCCGCAACCATATCGAGTGGATGTAACGGATTTCAGTTACATCCACTTCTTTTTTTACCGATACGGAGTAAGTTTACGCTTACTCCGCTTTTTTATCGGCTTCCGGCTCGTCATCAAGGATATCTTCTCCGGCTTCACAGGTGATATATTCCACCGATACGCCTTCACGAAGATCCGCTGAATAAGTAGGCCTGGATAAATCGTTGGGAATCTCGAGATAACCCACGAACTTGTAATAGATTACAACCCGCTGGGTTTTGTTCTTACCTTGACCTTCCACCTCATAAACATCGATGTGGTCGATCAGTTCCCGAAGAAGCGGTGCGGTCAGAGTCTTCATGCTCATAAACTTCCGAATAGCTTTTACGAAGGCTTCTCTTTCTCCGGCGCGATCTTCCATTCCCTTCAGCTTATCTCTCAGTCCAAGAATCTTTTTCTTCAGCTGATCGCGTTCTACAGAGTACTCTTGTGAAAGAATGCTGTAGTCATCGTCAGAGGTCTTACCGGAAAGATTATCTTCATAAAGCTTTTTCAGCAGCTTTGGAATCATTTCGATTCTCATTTCCGCCTTGGTCAATTCACCCTGGGCAGCTTTCTTTTCGCTCTCCCATTCCTTTGTGCTCTTTTTAGCCAGAATTTCAGCAAACCTTTCGGTATCATCCACCAGATAATCAGCCAAACGCCGCAGTTCCATTTCAACTATCGTTGCTATCGAATCAGCACGGATATAGTGCCTTGTCAGGCACGTACCGCGATAATCCTTCACATAGTTTGAGCAGCTGAAGTAATGTATGTCCTTGTTGACTGTGTTTGTATGATACCACATTTTTTTGTGGCAGTCAGCGCAATACAGTAAGTCGCAGAAGATGCTTTTAGGACCGTTTTCTTCCTTTGGCGCACGGTGCTGTGTGTTGGCCAGCATTTTCTGGACTTTGTTGTAGGTGTTCCGGTCGATGATCGGATCATGAACATCCTCAAAGATCAGCCAATCTTCCTTCGGATTATCAATGCGTCTGTGGTTCTTGAACGATTTGGAATGCGTTTTGAAGTTCAGAACGTCTCCGCAATACTCCTGTCTTTTCAGAATGTTGTAAACCGAAGTGCTTTTCCATTTGTACGGATTTGGCTGCTCTTTTTTGCCACCGCGATTGATACCCTTGGATGCCCAGTACGACGTACAGTTGAGATGTCCTTCCTCCTGCATTATTCTTGCGATTGTGTCTATGCCATTTCCGTCAATGTAGAGTTTGAAGATCTCTTTGACAATCGGTGCAGCATCCGGATCGATAATCCAACGCTTTCTGTTCTGAGGGTCCTTACGGATAAACAAAGAGCTTTCCGTTACACTTTCCGAACTGATGGACGGCGAGGATGCGGCGGAGGACAGCGTTCGTGTCTATGACGATGAGCAGATCCTCGACCTGTTGCGCCGTATGCAGGAGTTGGAACGGCAGAAAAACATATTGTACGGAATCATTCTTATTGTTCTCGGTATAGCCTGCAACGCTATGTCAAATACGGTGGGTGGATCTCATGTGCAGGAGTTCATATCCGGTCTCTTGATTGGCTTGTCCGTTGCGGAAGTTTTAGCCGGAATCGTTGTCGTCGGAAAGAGTGTACTGAAACGCTAACCCCAAAAAGACACATCGCCTGCTTGTGATTTGAGCAAGGCAATGTGTCTTTCATTTTAGTCAAGTGCATCCGTAAGCCCCAAGAGCCGTGCGGGAGTAGTCTCTGTCATGGCTCGCAATTCATCCCGGCTGACATTGTGATCGGCCATAAACTGCAGATACTGCCGCATGGATTCCTCCCACGGCGGCGTTGCGGGATTGCCGCAGTCGGTGGACAGGATCGAGTTCTCTGCGCCGAGCTTCCGTATGGCTTTAAGGTTACGCTCTGCATTGCTGATCCACTGACCGTTTTTCAGCGGCTGCATAAAGCAACGCTCCAAAATGACATTGTAATCTGAAATCAGTTCTTGTTGGTCTTCAAGACTCATATCCACGACCCAATATTCCGGATGGGTGATCACGATCTTTTGTACGCCGATGTTGCGGGCGCTGTCTACGACACAGCGGATTTCCTCCGGAGAAATATGACCGGTAGCAAGAACGGCGTCATACTCCTTGATAAGCGTGAAAATGCGGCGCAACTCCGGAAGCGGTACACCTCGGTCATTCGTCATGCGAATACCGCCGCTTCTGCCGTGCTTGTGGCAGTCATTTTCCGCGTCCACTGTCGGCAGCCAAATGATCTTGGCGCCCATTTCAAGGGCGGTTTGTACCGCTTTGGGATTCAGTCCGCCCGTCTCATAATTTAGAACCAATCCGCCGTACATGACAAATGAATTGCTGTCAAATGCCGTTCGGTTATAGGCGTTGCACAGCGCCGCACGAGCCACGGTTGAGCAATGATGCCCTTTGATAACGATCGCCCTTGCTCCGGCACGAACGGCAGCAGCGGTTAATTCCAGATCGTTATAGGTGCGTCCGCAAACATCCGGTGCTGTGTGAACATGCATATCAATGACGCCGTTCAGCGAAATTTTCTCTTCCATGTTTTCGCTTCCTTATATAAAAAATCTGCCGCCTGCACAGTACAGGCGGCAGACCCAGTCACGATTATTCAATAGTAACCTTGCTGCTCGAGGTCAGCTTTTTCGGATCATGCTTCGGAACCAGAATGGTCAGAACACCGTGCTCGTATTTCGCCTTGATGTCCTCCGGCTTTACATCACCGACATAGAAGCTACGGCTCATCGAACCGGTGTAACGCTCCTGACGGATG
>CAUABN010000022.1:0-8847 GCA_958427275.1 uncultured Anaerotruncus sp. | reverse complement strand
ACCAATGACGCGGGATGAAATATTCTCACTGCTTGAAAAAAATCAGATAAGCATGCGCCCCGACGACGGGGCGGCGATATCCGTTATCGAGAAATACGTAAACGGTGACGGCGGAGAAACGCAGGTCGCCGGAGAGGAAATGGCGGCTCTTGACGCTGCCATAGACGAGGCGGCGGACGCCGCCGACAGCGTATACCGAGACGCGGAAGAGGTTATAAACGACACGGCGGCAACGATACGCCGTCTTCTTGACGGCTGGAATGCCAGGGCTGTGCTGCGCGATTTTGCTTTTTCGTATTCTGCGGAGGAGCGCAGATATGTCGTCAATTCCTTTATCGATATGTGTCCTCGCCTGAGGATCGGTATGTCTGAAATGTCCGTGCTTTCCGGACGTGCCGGCGAGGCGGCTACCATGCTGCGCGACTGCTCGGCAAAGGCGCAGATGCTTGCATCCGAGTTGAAATACGCTTCTCTGGCGGCGTGGATCTGTGAGGATCCCGCGCTTGCGGAGGAAAGACAGGCGCTCTCCGACGAAACGCGCGAGCGCGCAATGGCTGCCGACAAGCTGGCAGCGGAGATAATGCGCGTCATACGCTCGCTGTCTGTATCAATGTCAGCCGTGTCGGCTGCGGTCCCACAGGCATCGGCGGCGCTTTATATCGACGGCGCGGAAGGAGACGCAGCCTCTTCAATGCTGATATCTCCCAAAAGGGCTGCCGCGGCGCTTTCGTGCGTTCTCAGCGCTATCGGCGCGGCAAGCGCCGACCAGCGGATACCTGACTGAAAAAATCAATACATATTACCGGATACAAAATATTCAACGAATTCAGTGTTGAATATTGAAATGTATCCGGTTATGTTGTATAATAAATATGCGGATAAAACAATTCCGCAACTGGAGGATATAGCAATGCCAAAATATCTGTTGGCTTTGGATCAGGGCACCACAAGCTCACGGTCGATAGTTTTTGATCTTTCTGGAAGAATAATCGCGTCCGCGCAAAAGGAATTCCCTCAGCATTTTCCGCATGACGGATGGGTCGAGCACGACCCGTGCGACATATGGGATACACAGCTTGCCGTGGCGCGCGAGGCGTTGCTGCGCGCCGGCGTGACCGCAGAGGATATCTGGGGCATTGGTATCACAAACCAGCGTGAGACCACTGTCGTATGGGAACGAAGCACCGGCAAGCCGGTATATAACGCGATAGTGTGGCAGTGCCGCCGTACCGCGGAATACTGTGATTACATAAAAAGCGGGGAACTGTGCGAGGATATCCGCCGCCGCACGGGACTGCTCATCGACGCATATTTTTCGGCTACAAAGCTGAAATGGATACTTGATAACGTTTCCGACGTGCGCGAACGCGCCGAGCGCGGCGAGCTTTGCTTCGGAACGGTAGACAGCTGGCTTATCTTCAGGCTTACCGGCGGTCGTGTACACGCGACCGATTATTCCAACGCCTCACGCACTATGCTTTTCAATATCAATACTCTTGAATGGGATGACGAGCTTCTGCGTCTGTTCGGAATACCGCGCGCCATGCTTCCGGAGGTCCGTCCGTCATCCGGCATTTTCGGCGAGACCGATCCCGCGCTGTTCGGCGCTCCGATACCGGTAGCCGGTGTTGCGGGCGATCAGCAGGCTGCGCTTTTCGGTCAGTGCTGTTTTGAAGCCGGCGGAGTGAAAAATACATACGGTACCGGCGGATTCATGCTCATGAATACCGGCGAGCGTCCCGTTATGTCGCAAAACGGACTGCTCACGACCATCGCATGGGGGCTCGGCGATAAGCCGGTAACATATGCGCTGGAGGGCTCGGTGTTTATCTGCGGCGCGGCGGTCCAGTGGCTGCGTGACGGACTTGGTCTCGTCAGCCGGGCATCCGAGACCGAGGATATTGCAAGAAGCGTTGCGGACAGCGGTGGAGTATGGTTCGTGCCTGCGTTTGTGGGACTCGGAGCGCCGTATTGGGACCCGTATGCGCGCGGTGCGTTGCTTGGCATCACGCGCGGAACGACACGCGCGCATGTTGTGCGTGCGGTCATTGAATCCATGGCGTATCAGACCGCCGATGTTCTTGAGCTGATGAAGCGCGAGGCGGGAGTGAGCATGGCATCGCTGAAGGTAGACGGCGGCGCGTCTGCAAACAATCTTCTGCTTGAAATACAGGCGGATCTTCTCGGAACTCCGATAATCCGCCCGGCGTGCATAGAGACAACGGCGCTCGGCGCCGCAAATCTTGCGGGACTTGCCACCGGCGCATTTGCATCGACCGCCGAGATCGCCGCATCGTGGCGTCCAGATAAGCTTTTTGAGCCGCATATCGACGCCTCCGAACGCGCCGCACGGCTCGATGGTTGGCGGCGTGCGGTGAGCCGTGTTCTTTCGGGGCGCGACACTGCCAAATAAAAACCGGGAGGACGGAGGATATGCACAGATTTTTCTCATGGTTCGGCTTGCCCGGCAAGCTCGTGCTGACATCGCTCATCAGTCTTCTGGCGGTCGCTCTCGCGGTCTTGGCTCCGACAGCCACGCGTCTGGTCTGCATACCGGCTATGCTCCTTTCATCACTCGGGGATATCATCCTCATGGATTATAAACCCATAACAGGGCGTCTGCCTGTTCGCGGCTTCATAGCGGGCGCGACGGTTTTTGCCGCTTCTCATGTGATATATGCCGCCGCCTTCCTTTGCTCGGTGCGCGGTTATTTCATTGTCGGTGCATGGCTCGGCATCCTGCTTTTCGCGGCAGTCTCCGCAGTCACGGCTGTGCTGTGCCTCGGCAAACAGAACGGCAACCGCGGTATGCTCCCGCTCGGTATTCTTTATTTGTTTTTCATAGCGCTCAACTTCACAGCGGTTTATTCGTGTACCGCGTCACGCGGAGGAATATTTTTTGTGTCGTCGCTCGGCGTTACGCTGTTCCTGATCTCCGATCTTATTATTGTTTCGGACAAGATAATCGGGACTAAAATAAAAAATTCCGATCTTTGGATATGGACACTGTATCCCATCGGGCAGATTCTTTTACTCATAGGAGCATAAAAAAGCTGTCCTTATAAAATAATATTACCGGGTCAAAGCGACCCGGTAATATTATTTTTGAGGATAACTGATAATGAATTTAAGAAAGACGGCGATAATCGGGTGCGGTAACGTCGGAGCCACCACCGCATACACACTGATGCAGAGCGGACTTTTTTCCGAAATGGTTCTTATCGATGTTGATACCCAAAGAGCACGCGGCGAGGCGGAGGATATCGCGCACGGCTTGCCCTTCCATTCACCGATGACGATATATCAGGGCGACTACGGCGACATTGCGGACGCCGCGCTGATCATAATAACCGCAGGCGCGTCCCAGCGCCCGGGCGAGAGCCGCATCGATCTTGTACACAGGAACGAGCGGATATTCGCATCGATAATAGACAGGATAACCGAGGTGCGTGCCGAGGGCATCCTGCTTGTAGTCACAAATCCCGTTGATGTGCTGACATATGTAACGCTTGTGCGCTCACGCTTCCCGGCAAACCGCGTTATAGGCTCCGGAACGGTGCTTGATACCGCAAGACTCAAGCAGCTTGTCGGTGAACGGCTCGGCGTGGACAGCCGCAATGTCCACACATTTATAATCGGCGAGCACGGTGACAGCGAGGTCGCGGTGCTCAGTAGTGCAAATGTTTCCGGTGTCGATCTGTCGCTTTTCTGCCGGGAATGCTGCGAGGAATGCGACCCTACGGGCTTTTCACAGCTTTTTGACGAGGTGCGCGACGCCGCGTACCGCATAATCGACGCCAAGGGCGCGACATACTATGCCATTGCCGAGGCTGTGCGACGTATCGCCGAGGCGATAGTGCGGGACGAGCATACGATACTCCCCGTATCTACCGTAGCGGACGGTCATTACGGGATTGAGGGCGTGTGTCTCGGTCTGCCGTGTATCGTCGGCAGAAACGGAATCGAACGCGTGCTTGAGGTGCCTCTTGACGGAGACGAGGAGGGAAGACTGCGGCGTTCGGCGGCGGCACTGCGTGAGGTCATAGAATCTCTCGGAGCGGAATATTCGGAATATCACGGACTGCTCGTCTGAGCCGCCGTGCGAAATAACATGGGACTGTCGCGCACCGGCGCGGCGGTCCCGGCTTTATTTTTGATAAAACTATTGACGTGACAGAGCATAAAATGTATAATTAAGATAAATAAAAATCTAACCGGTGAGTACCGGACTCGGAGATATGGATAATGAAACTTCTCGATATGACCCCGGCGGAAAAGATCGCCTTTTTTATGACAAGACTTTACGACAACAAGCTCACCACCACATCCGGCGGTAATCTTTCCATAATGGACAGTGACGGAACGCTGTGGATATCGCCCTCGGGCATCGACAAAGCACATCTTACCGCTGACGATATAATGTGGGTAACGCCGGACGGAGTCGTGCACGGTAAGCACCGTCCGTCCACCGAATATCCGTTCCACCTTGCCGTCCTGCGGTCGCGCCCCGACCTGCATGCAGTGCTTCACGCTCATCCCGCCGCGCTCGTCGCCTACAGCCTTGAACGCCGCCTGCCCGAGATGGATATAATGCCCGGCGTTTCCGCCCTTTGCGGTAAAATAGCTATCGCGGAATACGCACTGCCGGGCAGTGAAAAGCTTGGCGGCTACATATCCTCAAAGTTTGCCGCGGGATGTGATACGGTCCTGCTTGAAAACCACGGTGTGGTTCTCGGCGCCGACAGCCTTGAACGTGCATTTATGATGTTTGAGGCGCTTGATTTTGCCGCGCGCACCGGTGTTGCCGCGTCAATGCTCGGTCGCGAGTACCGTGTCCTCTCTCGTGCGGAACTTGATAAAAAGAGCGCCGCCGAGCATAATACAGCCAAGTATGCTTCGGTCGATGCGCCCGAGGCGTATGACGGCATCCGTGCGGATATCGTTGACAAATGCTGTCGCTCGTACAAAAACAGGCTCTTTACCGCGGGGACCGGAATGTTCGCTTCACGTGCTGGAGAGGGCTTTCTCATCACGCCTGCGGATGAGGACCGTGGACTTCTTACCGACGATTCTCTCGTATATGTGTGCGGCGATAAATGCGAGAGCGGAAAGCGCCCGTCGCACTGGGCAGAGCTTGTCGGACGCATATTTGACGCTCATCCGGAGATAAACAGCATATGCGCCGCCCGCAGTCCGTATATAATGGGCTTTGCGGTCACGGGAGCCGAGTTCAATTCGCATATGATTCCCGAGGGATATATTTGCCTGCGCAACACGATGCGTTACCCCTACGGAACACTTGAGGACGCACCCGAAAGGATTGTATCGGATATCAGCATGCGCACGCCCATAGCGATAATAGAGAACGATTGCGTGCTCGTGGCCGGGACCTCTCCGCTCAATGCCTACGACAGACTTGAGGTCCTTGAATTCGGCGCCGAATCACTTTGCGATATAGCCTCCATGCACGGCACGATAGTGCCTATCAGCGATGACGAAATAAGAGAGATCGAAGTCGCCTTCAATCTTTGAAATGAAAGGAATGTACCATGAATTTTCTGCCGAAATATGAAAAAGCCAATCTGCGCGTTATGAGCGCCAACCTTCTTTTTGATGCAACCGCTCCGGACCGCGAGGGCAAAATACTTGAGAATATTGCGTATTACCGTTCCGATATCATCGGTTTTCAGGAGATAAACAAATTCTATCATCAGAGCTTCATTCCGAAGCTTGAGGCGACCGGCTATAAATTCGTAAGCGCCGCTCCCGACCCGGAGCATCGCCGCGAAAGCGAGCTGCGCTCGCTCTCGGCAAAATACCCTGCAAACAATTATTTCCCGATAGCGTATCGCGCCGACCGTTTTGAGGAGGTCGAATCCGCTTTTGTGATGTACACCTCAACATATACGTATACCAAGGGCATGACCGCGGCGGTACTCCGCGAACGTGAAAGCGGAAAACTCATAGGACACATCAATACGCATGCCGCGCTGATACTGGGATCATACAAGCTCGAGGGTATGAGTGACCGCGTGGACGGCGCAGTATGGCGCGCCGACAATGCGCGCCAGATGCTTGAAGAGAAAAAGGCGATAAATGAAAAATACGGTGACATTCCGTTTTTCTTCACCGGTGATTTCAACGGCGGCGAGGAAGAGGAATATTACCGCACGATAACCTCCGGCGGAATGCTTAATTCAAAGTATGCGGCAAAGGTGTGCGCATCCATAGGACAGTTTACCTTCCATCCCGTCATAGGTACACTGCCGGACAACAGCCGTTCTCCGATAGACCATATTTTTGTTTCTCCCGATGTGACTGTATGGGTACACAGCATAGAGACCCGTCAGGAGGTGCTTGACGCCTCGGACCATTGTATGATCTATGCCGATGTAAGCATCTGATCCTTCCGGAATATCCGCAGTATAATAACAGCCGTGGCTGCCGCATTTGTGCGGCAGCCACGGCGGTGTAATAAAAAACCGGGCGGTGCGTGTGGTGGTTGTTTGGTTTTTTTAAGTGCGAAACAAGTCTGTATCCGGCATCGGCGAGCAGGCGCGCCGCCAGATCGTTGTCGGCAACTCGTATGGCAACATTGGCGTTCGTTCCGCCGCAACCGACAAATGTGTACATATATTCCACATCGATATCATTGTTATTGAGTATGCAGAGCGCGTTCATGAGTCCGCCGGGATCGTCGGGGATCTCGATACAGAGCACATCGTTTACCGATACGGTCTTTCCGGCAGCACGTATCGCAGTGAAGGCACGGGAGGTGTCGCTCACGATAAGGCGGAGTATGCCGTATTCGGGCGTTTCGGTGAGCGAGAGCGCGCGTATATCTATTTTTTCCTTTGCAAGTACTTCGGTCACTTCAAGGAGTGTTCCGCAACGGTTTTCAATGAATACCGACAGTTGTTGTACCGACATTTGTTTCTGCCTTTCCGTCGCGCCGTGTATGCGTGTCGGGCATGCGGCGGACACTATTGTTTTCTAACTATATTTCACTTTATTATATCACACGGGCGTTCGTTTTGCAACATTTACAGAAAAAAAAGTGAAAAATGTTCTGCGGTGCAGAAATTCACTTGACATCTTGCAGATTTGATTATATAATTAGGAAAACACGATAAGAAGGACACGAAAAATGAAAGCTGTTATAACCGTGACCGGACGCGACAGCGTAGGTATCATAGCCCGTGTAGCGCAGGAATGCGCCGCGGACGGGGTAAATATCATTGATATCTCGCAAAGCGTTCTCCGCGAATATTTTGCAATGATAATGCTTGTCGATATTGACGGTATAAAGATCCCCTTTGGCGAATTCGTCGATAAAATGAAGAACCTCGGCGATTCCGCAGGGCTTCAGATATCCGCAATGCATGAGGATATCTTCAATACGATGCACCACATCTGACTTTCCGGGACTGCAAAATGCTGAATGTAACCGATATTATTGAAACTATAAATATGATACATGAGGAGAACCTCGATATCAGAACGATAACGATGGGCAACTCACTCATCGACTTCTCCGGGGACGACATAGCACGTGACTGCGAGCGTGTGAATGACAAGATAACTAACCGCGCCGGCAGGCTTAGCCGCGTGGGCGATGATATTGAAAAGGAATACGGCATTCCGATAGTCAACCGCCGCGTTTCCGTTACGCCGATATCATTACTTGGCGGCAGATTTTCTGCAGAGGACTATGTAAAAATTGCAAAAACGCTTGACCGCGCCGCCGATGCGCTCGGCATAAACTTCATAGGCGGCTACGGCGCGCTGGTGCAGAAGGGAAGCACCGAGGGCGAGAGAAGACTGATAGAGTCAATCCCGTATGCGCTTTCCGAGACCGGCAAGGTCTGCTCGTCGGTGAATGTCGCTTCCACCAAAGCGGGCATAAATATGGAAGCCGTGCGCAAAATGGGCGACGCTATCAAAAAAACCGCCGAGCTGACCGCCGACCGTGATTCGATAGGCTGTGCAAAACTCGTGGTTTTTGCCAACGTGCCGGAGGACAACCCCTTCATGGCGGGCGCGTTCCACGGTGTGAGCGAACCGGAGGCTGTAATAAACGTAGGCGTTTCAGGTCCCGGGGCGGTTGCTTCCGCCATTGCGCGCGCAGGCGACTGCGACCTGTCGGCGCTTGCCGAGACGGTAAAGCGCACCGCCTTCAAGATAACGCGCGTGGGGCAGCTCGTTGCCGCCGAGGCGTCAAAAAGGCTTGACGTGCCGTTCGGCATAGTTGACCTGTCGCTTGCCCCCACACCCGCCGTAGGCGACTCTGTGGCTTATATACTTGAGGAAATGGGTCTTGAGCAGTGCGGAGGTCCCGGAACGACCGCCGCCCTTGCGCTCCTTAACGATGCAGTGAAAAAGGGCGGCGTCATGGCGTCGTCGCACGTCGGCGGACTTTCCGGCGCATTTATCCCGGTATCCGAGGATGCCGGCATGATCGCCGCGGCGCGTTCCGGCGCGCTCAGCCTTGAAAAGCTTGAGGCTATGACCGCGGTCTGCTCGGTCGGACTTGACATGATAGCCGTTCCGGGCGACACGAGCGCCGACGTGATATGCGGGATCATCGCCGATGAGATATCCATCGGCGTTGCCAACACCAAGACCACGGCGGTCAGAGTGATACCCGCAGTCGGTAAAAAGGTCGGCGACGAGGTGTCCTTCGGCGGACTTCTCGGCACGGCTCCGGTAATGCCGGTGAATGACCGCTCGCCCGCAAAATTCATTGCTCGCGGCGGCAGGATACCCGCTCCGATACACAGCCTGAAAAATTAATCGCTGTTTGTATTGAATTTTCATTGCTTTTTTGGTATAATAATCAGCGAAAAC
>CAUABN010000021.1:0-9084 GCA_958427275.1 uncultured Anaerotruncus sp. | reverse complement strand
TAATAATTTACAATTCGTTATTGAAACGGCGAAGTATGCGGTGTATAATATGGGTAAAATTTCATCCGGAGGATTACACAATGCCTGTATTTTTAGCAGCAGCAGACACCGCCGCCACAGGAGCAGCAAGCACATGGGGAACGGTCGTAATGATCGTACTTATGCTGGCGGTGTTTTATTTCTTCTTTATACGTCCCCAGCGCAAGCAGGAAAAAGAGACAAATGAAATGCGCAACAATCTTGCCGTTGGCGACGAAATAGTCACCATAGGCGGTATTATCGGTATAATCATCGCAATAAGCAGCGAGGACACCGTTACCATCGTTACCAGCCGTGACCGCACGCGTCTGCATATTCTCAAAAGCGCCATCTCACGCGTTACGGTACCCGTAAACGGAACGTCCGACGACAAGAAGGAAAAGACCGACGCCAAATCCGACAAGTCCGACAAGAAGAAGGACAAAAACGATAAGGACAATTCAGCCGACACTTCTTCCGACAAGGAAAGCAAGTGATACTGATTTTCAGCAATATTTCATACCCGATCGGCAAGTAAACACGGTCGGGTATATTTTTGTATCCGCACGCATAGATTTTACCAAAATAAAAAACGAAACGGAGCCGGAGGAGCAAAACACAATGATGCCGTCGGAAAGCAAAAATACAAAGATAATGCCCGTAAGAACACAAAAAAGGAGCAACGATACAGGCGCCGGCTTTTTAACGGCTGCCGCAGCAGGTGCGGCGATCGCACTTGCCGCAGGGATAATATTGCTTTTAATAGCAGCATTAGCCGCATATAAAACCGCCGACCCGGATCCGCTCGCACTGCCGCTGTCGCTTGCGGCTCTGTATTGCGGGACGCTTGCGGGAGGGATCGCAGCCTCGCGGATCCTCGGCCGTGCCGCATATGATGCCGCGGCGGTATCCGGTGCGATCGTAAGCGCCGTTATGCTCGTCGTATCGGTGTTCGTAAAAGAACACAACATATATCCCCTCTGGCTGAAGCTCGTGATGCATGCAGGCGTGTTCGCCGCAATGCTTCTCGGCGCACTTATCGGCAGGCGCCGCCGCTCCCCTGCCTCTCACAGAATGCGCTCCTCCGCAAGACGTCGCCGCACCTGAAGACGGGTGCAGGTCAGTCCCGGGCAACGCTTTATATCATATGACCAATATTCAGCATTTGCGCCGACAATATTTTGTAGCTTATGCATGAATTATTGGTCATTTCGACTATAATTCGAGTTTATTGTTGACACCCGATATTTTTGATGATAAAATAAATCGATATTTTCCGTAAAATATCGGACAACAACGCCGCCGCAAACGACATTTTAAGTAACATGATCCGTAGAATGACAACAGCTTCGGAATATTTCACCACCGGTGCGGTTGAGGCCTCCCGCCGGCGCCGATCGTGTCATGCCGGCACGATACGCCGTAAAACAGAGAAATGAAAGAACTCTTAATCAACACGGTTTTGAACGACGAAGAGATGAAAAAGCTTCGTTCCCGTGAAGACCCGGCATTTCCTTACCTTTTTGCCATCGTAGGCGATATTTCGGTCAAATCCGAATATTGCCGCAGCGTCCTGCTCGTAAGTGAGAAAAAGGTAGACACATACGAGCTTGACAGCGACCATTTCGGAAGCTCGATCGATATTTCCGAAATAGCCTCCGCTCAGAACAAGCGTATGTACGGTAACGCGATACTCCGGATCGCGCTGAAAAGCGGCGAAACTGTCAACGTGTTCCGCTACACCTTCAGCGTGAATGCGCTGTGCGAAGCTGCTGCGGGATTCCTTGTGACGGTCTCCGAAGGCGGAGACGTAGACGAAGCCTACGAATGCATGAAAGCGGTATACGAAAAGCAGCTTTCTGTATGCCCCAAATGCGGCAGAACGCTCTCTTCCCCCGGCGCGACCTGCATTCACTGTGCAAGCAAGAAAAAGGTCGTCGCCAAGCTCGGCAAATACCTCATACCGGAGGTACGGCAGCTGATATTCTCTATACTGCTCGCCGTTACAACCACCGCATTGTCGTTGATACCGCCGATGCTGACAAAAAGTCTTGTTGACGATATACTGCCCAACAAGGATGCTCAAAAGCTCACATACGTTGCCATCGGACTGGTCTCACTGCATATAATAACGCACCTCATCGGCGCGATACGCGGTACCATATTGCGAAAAGCCGGCGACAGGATCATCCTTTCGCTGCGTAATGATGTTTACGAAAAAGCGCAGTATCTTCCTATGCGCTTTTATGACAAAACCTCGACAGGCGCGGTCATAAACCGTATAAGCGGAGACAGCAACACCCTGCTCGGCTTTATGCTGCGTATAACGCAGGAGGTCGTGGTTGAATTCTTCAAAATGATAGGCATCATAATCGTCATGCTTGTCATGAACCCGCGGCTCACACTGCTTTCGCTCATACCCGTACCACTCGTTGTCATCTTTGCACGCGTCTTCGGCAAAAAGATCAGACCTTTTTATCTGCGCATATGGCGCCGCTGGACCGCAGTCGCATCCGTCCTCACAGATACGATACCCGGTATACGCGTAGTAAAATCCTTTACCAATGAGGAAGGTACCACCAACCGCTTCAAAAAGGAAAACCAGGAATGGTACGAAACAGATGCCAAAGCATCCGCAATACTCAACGCCTTCCCCGCGATCGTCAACACGCTCATAAGCATTGGATCGGTCATGATCTGGGCATTCGGCGGCAGGATGGTCATAAACGGAAGCGCGGAACTTACTCCCGGTCTTCTCGTATCATTCATATCCTACGCCTCTATGTTCTACGGTCCGGTAAACTTCTTTGCCAACCTCTACGACTCATACCAGTCTGCGCTGGCTTCGTCCGAACGCATACTTGACATTCTTGACGCCGAGCCGGAGCACGATTTCGGCAAGGGACATGTTCTCACCGATATGAAGGGCAGAATAGAATTCAAAAATGTCAGCTTTTCCTTCGACCGTACAAAGAAAACGCTCAAAAACATCAATCTGACGATAGAACCCGGCGATATCGTCGGCATCGTCGGCACGAACGGCTCGGGCAAGTCCACGCTGATAAACCTGTTCATGCGCTATTACGACCACTATGACGGCGATATACTCGTTGACGGCGTGAACATCCAGGATATCGACATGCACTACTACCGCGGTCAGATAGGATTCGTGCAGCAGGAGCCGCTCATGTTCCACGACACGATATTCAACAACATAGCTTACGGTATCGAAAACTGCCCGGTTGAGCGTGTTCTCCAGGCTGCGGATATTGCAAACGCTCATGAATTCATCGTTCGCCAGCCTGACGGTTACGACGCGGTTCTGGGCGAACGCGGCGTCGGTCTTTCCGGCGGTGAAAGACAGCGCGTTTCGATAGCGCGCGCAATGCTTAAAAATCCGAGCATACTTGTATTCGACGAAGCGACCGCCTCGGTCGACTCCGAGACCGAGCACCTTATCCAGGAAGCCATCGAACGTCTGATCTCCGGAAGAACGACCATAATGATCGCGCACAGACTTTCAACGCTCAGCAAAGCTAACAAGATAGTGGTCGTCGATAACGGTGAGATAATCGAATGCGGCTCACCCGAGGAGCTTCTCGCAGCCAAGGGCAAGTATTACCGCCTGGTTGAGATACAGTCCATGTCGGACAAGCTCACACGCGCAAAAGCGGAAAGCAGATTTGACTGAGGAGGCATAAAAAATGGCAATGAAATTTCTTGACAAAACAGCCCAGATACGTCTTACCGATGTTTTTAACGTCTCGCTCAGGCTCGAAGACGGGACCGAGTACAACGAGGTCGAACTTCGCCGGCTCTTCCCCATCTCCGACCGCGACCATTACATATCTCTCATCGACAAGGACGAAAAGCAGATAGCGATGATACGCAGTTATGACGACCTGACAGCGGAATCAGCGGCAGCGGTCAAAGCCTGCTTCAACGATTACTATCTGATACCCAAAATCACAAAGATCCATGAATGCTCTGACGCAACAGGAGCGCTTATAATGAAGGTCGATACCGATCACGGCTATGTGCAGTTCCGCATACGCAACCGCCACAGCGATATGAAAATATATCCGGAGGACCGTGTTATAATCCGCGATTCAAGCGACAACAGATATGAAATAGAAAGCCTTGCGGCGCTTGACCGCAAAAGCTGGATACTCATCTCAAGCTATCTCTGATAATATTTTTGCCGCGAGACGCTTTCGCTCTCCGGCTTTCTCGGGGGATGTTCCGCACAGGGGCATCCCCTGAGATTTTTTGTATTGACTTATGAGCACATAAGTGTTATAATGATATAATGTAATAAATATATGTATCGATAAAGGAAACGATCTCTCAAATGGAAAGCGACAAACTCGGCAAAGAACAAATGGGGCGGCTCATATTCCGCATGGCATTACCTACGGTCATGGCACAGCTTGTAAATCTGCTTTACAATATAGTTGACCGCATATTCATAGGACATATCCCGGAGATCGGAGATACGGCGCTTACCGGCGTCGGTGTCGTGCACCCGATAATCGTTATTATTTCGGCGTTCAGTGCATTTTTCGGCAACGGCGGTGCTCCGTTGGCGGCAATAGCGCTCGGCAAGGGTGATCGTCAGAGAGCCGAACGCATACTCGGAAACTGCGTTACCATGCTCACCGTCCTGTCATTCCTGCTTCCGACGGTTGTTTTCATATTCATGAAGCCGATTCTCGGCGTAATGGGCGCCAGCAGCGCAACAATCGGTTATGCAACGGATTACCTCACCATATATCTTTTCGGCACACTTTCGGTGTTGCTGACAATGGGACTTGCACCGTTCATCGTAGCTCAGGGACGGTCAAAAATGGTAATGACAGCGACCGTAGCCTCAGCCGCCGCAAACATAGTTCTTGACTGGCTGCTCGTAAACGTCTTTTCATGGGGTGTGCGCGGCGCGGCGATAGCGACCGTAGTTTCTCAGACGATAAGCGCCGTATGGTTTCTTTTGTTCCTTTGCCAAAAAGCCGATTCCATAACCATAAAGCCGAAAAACCTGAAGCTCGACTGGCGCATACTCGGCGCGATTGCCGCCCTCGGTATCTCGCCGTTCGTGATGTCAAGCACCGAAAGCCTTATAGGATTTGTAATGAACAGCGGGCTTCAAAGCTACGGAGGAGATGTATACGTCGGCTGTCTTACGGTAATGCAGAGTGTGATGCAGTTCGTCAGCGTACCGATGAGCGGCTTCACTCAGGGCGTGACGCCGGTCATAAGTTACAACTACGGCGCCGGGAAGCGCGACCGCGTTATCAGCGGCATAAAGATCGTTTTCGGTGTCATGGTGACATACAATTTCATAATCGTCCTTTCATCCATGATCTTCCCCGGATTTTTCGCGAGAATATTTACCGACAAGGAAGCTCTCATTGAGCTTACCGTGCGTTCAATGCCCGTATTCATGTCCGGAATGCTGATATTCGGTATCCAGCGCAGCTGTCAGACCATTTTTGTTGCGCTTCAGCAGGCGGGATCATCGCTTGTCGTTGCATTGCTGCGAAAAGTCATTCTGCTCGTTCCGCTTGCGATCATTCTGCCCCGTCTCGGGCTTGGCGCTTTTGGCATATATCTTGCCGAGCCGATCGCTGATGCAGCAGCCGCGACAATGTGCGGCATACTGTTTGCATGTAAATTCAAAAAGATGTTGAACAAGTGCGCATAACGGCAGCAGCCGTAATGCCGCACTACCGGAGGAAACCGACAAATGCGATTCGACAGCGAAAAAAAACAGCTTACGATCGGTGTGCGCGAGCTTTGCCGCCTAGCATATACCTCCGGAGACATTGATGCACACCGCGCACCGACGGAATTTGATGTAGACAATCACCGTCTGATAGAATCACACGCAGGCGACGGAGCTTTGATCGAGTGTCCGCTCGATATCACCGTTCCGTATCTTGACTTTGAGATACACATACGCGGCAGGGCGGATATCATCCACGCCGTCAAGCACGACGGAGAAAAGCTCCATCCGGCAGAGGTCGAAGAAATAAAGACCGTGCCGCCGCAGATGCTTGGCGGAGCACCAGCAGAAATACACTCGGCGCAGGTAAAGCTCTATGCACTCATGCTTGCCGAAAAGGACAGACTCACCGCTGTCGGATGCCGCCTCACCTACGCCTCCCCCGACGGAAAGAAAACACGTTCGTTTGTAAGAATGCATACTGCCGATGAGCTTCGCTTCTACCTTGCCGCAACACTTGAGAGGGCGTCGTTTCGTTTGTGCGATGAGCGCGACCGCGTTCTTGTACGACGTACTTCGATAGGATCGATGCGCTTTCCCTACCACGAGCTGCGCGAGGGGCAGGAGGAGCTTATCAACTCGGTTTATTCCGCAATAAAGAAAAAACAGCGTCTGTTCGCCGAAGCTCCGACCGGTATCGGCAAAACAGTCTCCACACTTTACGGCGCTGTACGCGCAGTGGGAAAAGGCTTTGGTGAGCGCATATTTTATCTTACCGCCAAGGCAAGCACAAGGCGCGAAGCGTTTCGTGCCGCAGCCGCACTTTCCGGTGCGGGACTTACGATGCGGACCATCGTGCTTTACTCGCGCGAGCAGTGCTGCATAAACCCGATCGCCGCCGCAGCCGGCGTCAGCGGAAGTCTGTACTGTCATCCCGGAGCGTGTCCATACGCCGCCGGATACTTTGACAGGCGCGATGCCGTGATCGGCTCACTGACCGAAAGATACCGCGGCTTTACACGCAGTGCAGTCATGTCTGCCGCTTCGGCATCAGGCGTTTGCCCTTATGAGCTTTCGCTCGATCTGTCGGAGCTTTGCGACATTATCATATGTGACTACAACTATGTTTTCGATCCCGCAGTTCGCCTGCGCCGTTTCTTCGGAAACGATGCCGGCGCCGATGATTCGATCATTCTGGTAGATGAAGCGCACAATCTTCCCGAACGTGCGCGCGATATATACTCAGCCGAATTCAACACGGCATATCTCTCCGATTTTGAGGCATATCTGCCCTCCCTCGGAGAAAAAATAAGTAAAAGCACAGAGGAGCTTTCAAAATGCCTTTCAAAATTGAAAGCGCTGTGCGCTGATAATCTTTACAAAAACGATAACGGAACAGATGTCGGCTACTATGTCGGCAGAGAAATACCGCCGGGGATCGGTGAAAAACTTTCGGCACTCGGTGAAGCGTGCGACACCTTTTTGCGAACAAATACCTATGGGGTGTCAGCCGAAGCCTCACCGGCGATACGCGCCTGTTCACAAATGGCAAGGCTGTGCCGTCGTTGGCGTGCTACTTCCGAAGAATATGACGACAGATACCGAACCTACATCGACGTAAGCGGAGGAAATATTTTAGTCCGTCAATATTGCCTTGACCCATCTGCGGCGCTAAACGCCGCGATGGATAAGATCCGTGCCGCGGTCTTCTTTTCTGCAACGCTCACACCTGCGGAGTATTTTTCGGACATACTCGGCGGCGGAAGGAATCACGTATCACTGTCGCTTGCATCACCCTTTCCCGCAGAAAATCTTTTTCTCGCTGCGATATCATCAGTCAGCACAAGGTACGATGACCGCGAAAAGTCAGCGGGACGCATGGCAACAGTTATCGCAGCCGCCGCTTCCGCACATCGCGGAAACTATATCGTATATTTTCCATCATACAGCTATCTCGATGCTGTTTTTGATAAATTCACAAAAAAGCATCCGGGAGTAAAGCTCATAAGGCAAACCCCGCATATGTCACCGTCGGAGAGAGATTCATTTATCGCGTTCTTCGGAGATGACACAGGCACACTGCGCATCGGCTTTTGTGTGCTCGGCGGCAGTTTTTCCGAGGGCGTCGATCTCCCTGGGAACCGCCTGATCGGCGTTATCATAGCCGGCGTGGGGCTTCCCGGTCTTTCCTTCGAGCGCAATTTGATACGCGATTACTACGAAAACAAGATCGAGGACGGCTACAATTATGCATACACATATCCCGGAATGAACAGGGTGCTTCAGGCGGCAGGGCGCGTTATAAGACGCTCAGATGACCGTGGCGTCGTGATACTCGCCGATGACCGTTACACTGCCCCTCCGTACACCGCGCTTTACCCGCCGCATTGGAAGCGCATACGCCGCGTTGACGATCTTGCCGATCTGCCACGTATGCTTCGCGAATTCTGGGCGTCTTCACATTGCGCCCCGGAAAGCTGAATTTTGAAATATTCGAAAACAAATTTGCAATTTTCGCTTTTCAATCTTGCTTATTGATTGGATATATGCTATAATATCGGTTGTTGCATTGAGCACCGTTGCAAAATGAACAGTCCCGGATTGCACGGCATATATTGAATACTAAATAACTAACACCGTGTCAAGCAAAAGAAAGGACAAAAAAATGAAACGTACTGAAATCAAACAGCTTTATGCCGATCCCGCCGCGTTTACCGCAGAGCAGATTACCATCGCCGGGTGGGCGCGGACAATACGTTCGAGCAATGTATTCGGCTTTATCGAGCTAAACGACGGCTCGTATTTCAAGAATCTCCAGGTCGTAATAGAAGAATCCAAGCTCACGAATTACCGCGATGTGGTAAAGCAGAATGTAGGCGCGTCCTTTGTTATCAAAGGAATGCTCGTGCTGACTCCCGAAGCCAAGCAACCGTTTGAGCTGAAAGCGGAAAGCGTTGAGCTTGAAGGCGCCTCATCCCCAGATTTCCCGCTTCAGAAGAAAAAACACAGCTTTGAATATCTGCGCACCATAGCGCACCTACGTCCCAGAAGCAACACCTTCAATGCCGTTTTCAGAGTACGCTCCTGTGTTGCATATGCTATCCACAGCTTCTTCCATGAGCGCAACTTCATTTATGTTCACACTCCGCTGATAACCGGCTCCGACTGCGAGGGCGCAGGCGAAATGTTCCAGGTGACCACTCTCGATATAAACGATCCTCCGCGCACACCTGACGGCGAGGTTGACTATTCCAAGGACTTCTTTGGTAAAAAGACCGGTCTCACAGTTTCGGGACAGCTCAATGTCGAAACATTTGCAATGGCATTTGCAAACGTTTACACTT
>CAUABN010000020.1:0-9118 GCA_958427275.1 uncultured Anaerotruncus sp. | reverse complement strand
CAATTTACACTTAATTTACATGGGATAAAACAAATCTACACTTCAGCACTACGCCTCAATGATATAATTTATTGTATAAATATAGTTTTAATGACACCATGAAAGGATGGATCACAATGACAGCAGAAGAACTCCGCCGACAGATAAACGAAGGCGCTCTTGATATACGTCTTTCAAGACTTTACGGTGACGCACGGACAGATGCCGCACGCACCCGTTACATATCTGTACTCGATGATTTTATCACACGTTACGGCTCCGGGCACGACGTGTCGCTTTTATCGGTACCGGGACGCAGCGAGCTTTCCGGCAACCACACCGACCATAACCACGGCAAGGTCATAGCCGCCTCGATAGATCTTGACGTTATCGCCGTAGCCGCGCGCACGGATGACAATACCGTGCGTGTAAAAAGCGCGGGATACCCCGAGGACATCGTTGACCTCGGGAGCTTCATCGCGCCCGATGCATCGCGCTACGGACATTCGGATGCGCTGATAGCAGGCGTTGCAGCGGCGTTCGTGCGCAACGGACATAAAACAGGCGGCTTTTGCGCCTCCACATCGTCCAACGTTCTCAAAGGCTCGGGACTTTCCTCCTCCGCCGCATTTGAGAATATGATAGGTACGATATTCTCGCACCTCTACAACAACGGCGAGGTCGGATATGTGGAGATATCCCGCAATTCGCAGTATGCGGAAAATGAGTTCTTCGGCAAGCCCTGCGGACTGATGGACCAGGTCGCATGTGCAGCCGGCGGGATCGTTGCCATCGACTTTGCCGATCCTTCGGCGCCCGTGATAGATAAGCTCGACTTTGATCTTGACCGTTTCGGCTACTGCCTCTGCATCGTCAACACGGGCGGCAACCATGCCGACCTCACCGACGATTATGCCGCAGTCCCCGCCGAGATGAAGGCTGTTGCGGCATGCTTCGGGCATTCAGTGCTTCGTGATGTTCCCGAGGATGAGTTTTACGCAGCTATACCCGCGCTGCGCACTGCGTGCGGCGACCGTGCCGTGATGCGTGCCATTCATTTCTTCAACGAAAACCGCCGCGTAGACGCTCAGAGAGAAGCGCTGGAAAAGGACGAACTTGATGCGTTCTTCTGCGGTGTGCGCGATTCCGGACTGTCTTCGTTCAGATATCTCCAGAACGTATACACGACCAAAAATGTTGCCGAGCAGGGGCTTTCTCTGGCTCTGTGCCTCACCGAACATTTCTTTGAGACGCACGGCATAAAGGGCGCATGCCGCGTTCACGGAGGCGGATTTGCCGGAACGATACAGGCATATCTCCCCGCCGACGACGCAGACAAATACGCCGCGGCAATGAACGCCGTTTTCGGCGCCGATGCCACATACGTACTGCACATCAGACGCACCGGAGCCACACGGCTCTTCTGATACCGGAACAATCTTTCAAAACCGCTTATAAAAGGATCGCCGATAAATGAAGATTAATGAGAAAAAAAGCCGCCGCGCGGAGCAGCTCGGGCAGCCCGCCGGCAGACCCAAGACCGTACGCGAAGCATTTGCGCGCATAAACAAGAAGCACCTTGTGATGCTTATCGTGAACTGCGTTGTATTCATAGGACTTTACCGTCTGTTTATGAATGCGGCATTTGAATTCACCGTGCAAAAGGTAGTGGTACTCGCCTATATGATAGGCGCGTCGGTTCTCGTTCTCGCATACGTGATATACAACCGCGGATTTTCCGGACGCGGCGTGACGGCGGAAATGCTGCCCGACACCATGACCGAGAAGGAAAAGGACGACTACATAGCCGACACCGCAGAGCGCGAAAAAAAGTCAAAATGGATGATGACCTTTATCGTCCCCATGCTTCTTGCTCTTCTCATAGACCTGCTGGACATGTATGTCCTCAAAAATCTCAGTCTGTAACGCAATGACCGAGGTAAAGCTGATCTCGCTTTTTTCCGGCTCATCCGGCAACTGCACAGCCGTATCGTGCGGGAACGATACCGTTCTCTTTGACGCGGGGCGCTCGGCAAAAGCGATAGAACGCGGACTTGCCGAGGCAGGTATCGATCCTGCTACCGTTCGCGCGGTATTCATAACGCACGAGCACACCGATCATGTGTCGGCGCTCAGGGTGTTCATAAAGAAGCACCCGGTGCCGGTATATGCCGCCGCCGCAACAGCGGACGCCATAGTTCCCTTATGCGGAGACTTTGGTGTGCGCCGGACTCCGCTTTACTGCGAGAGCATCGGCAGCATTACGGTTCGCTCGATCCCCACCATGCACGACGCCGCATGCCCGGTATGCTATCGCGTTGATGCCGATACCCATGGAGGAACCGTCTCCGTGGGTATTGCAACAGATACGGGCATAGTCACCGAAGGCATGAAGGAGGGGCTGGCAGGCTGCCGGGCAGTGCTGCTCGAAAGCAACCACGACCCTGATATGCTGCGCACCGGTCCTTATCCGCCCACGCTAAAAAGCCGCATAGCCTCCCGCATCGGTCATCTTTCCAATGAAGACAGCGCCGAATTTGCCACCTGGCTTGCCTCGCGCGGGACAGAGCAGTTCATCCTCGCCCATATTTCAAAAGAGAACAATCTTCCCGCCCTCGCGCTTGACGTATGCCGCGCAAGGCTTGCGGCAGCCGGGCAAAACGCGGCGGTCTGCGCCGCATACCCCGACACGGCAGTTGCCGTCACCGTAAATGCCGCGGGATCAACGGTAATGAAATGATAAATGTAAAGATTATATCGGTCGGCTCACTTAAGGAATCATATCTCCGTGAGGCGGCTGCAGAATACGAAAAAAGGCTATCATCCTTCTGTCGGCTCGAAACGGTGGAGCTTAAGGAGGCGCGCGTGCGCGACGGAGAGAGCGATGCCGCAGCAAGCGCGGCGCTGGCAGATGAAGCCGAGCGGATACTTGCCGCCCTTCCCGCACGCTCATACCGCGTGGCTATGTGCATAGAGGGGCGCGAGCAGGATTCGCACGGGCTTGCCGACATGATAAGCCGCGCCGCCGATGCTTACGGCACGGTATGCTTCATTATCGGAAGCTCGCACGGTCTTGACGAAAAGGTCAAGGCGTCATGCGACATGCGGCTGTCACTTTCAAAGCTGACATTCCCGCACCAGCTTTTCAGAGTAATGCTTCTTGAAGCGATATACCGATCCTTCAACATAATAAAAGGGACCCGCTATCACAAATAAAACAGCGGAAATCATGCAATGAAAAAGAATTACAGAAAAAGCGCACCCGAAAAAAATCTGCTTCACGTTGCGGCAATAACCGTTTTCGCCATAGCCGCCGTCTTTGCATGCCTCGTATGTACCGGATTTCTGAAGGTGCGGCTTCCGTGGGCGGACGCAGGCACCGAACGTACAAAAACTCCGGGCGAGCTTGCATATGAGAGCTACCTTTCAAGCCTTACTACCGGACGCGCTCCCGACACCTCATCCCCCGGAGACACCGGAAGCACCACAACCTCAGGCAGCGGAGGCAACGGTCAAACGCCTCAATATCCCGCGCTCGCCGATCTGATCGCCGAGGGATACAAAATAACATACTCGCCCTACGACTCATCGGCAACACAGCTCGCGCGCATAACCATCGACGGTCAGGCGGCATTCGACTCTCAGTACCTCGGCAATGAAATGCTCACTTATGTTCTTGAGGCAAGAACGCTTGAGGACGGCGGTCAGCTTTATGAATCCTTCAACGAGGAATACGTATCACGCCGTGCAATAGAGCTTTACATGGGGTATATCATTGTTGACAACAATGACCGCACCCTCACAGTTTATCGTTCCGACGGCAGCCGTGTAGGTGTTTTCAAGAGCACCGACCTCAATCCCGCTTATACACGCGACCGCGACGGACACCCGCTGTTCATAGCCAAAGATAAATATTACTACATCGACGAGGAAACAAAGTCTCTGACAGAAGCGGATTTTGACCGCAAATACGACAGCCGCGGCTTGTTCTTCGACTATTCACCGGCATACGGCGTGAACAGTGACGAAAGCTTTGGCGTGCATTGGCGCACCGAGCCGGTCACTCTCAGCTATCTGCTTGACAGAAGCAGCTACTACACGCGCTTCAAGGTAGACCCGCGTATCGCGCGTGCGCTTTACGAGCTTGACCCGTCGTTTGCCGAAAAGGTCGCCGTGCGCCAGGCAGGCGGTCATTATTACAATTATCCGTTCAAACTCGCGCTCGACCGCGCCAAAGAAGAGATCGCCCGCGAACGCGAGGAAGCGGCAACGGCTGACACCACTGCCGGGGAGCCGCTCCCGGAGCCTACACCCGAGCCGGCAGCCGAACCGGTAGCCGAGACCGATCCTCCCTCCCCCGCCGATACCGTACCGCCGGACACCGGGCTTTCGTCGCCCGACACTACGGTCCCCGAGACACCTGCCGAAAGCGATACCACCCTGCCGGAAACAGATCCGGTCACGGAGCCTGCAACGGAGCCTGCAACGGAGCCTGCAACGGAGCCTGCAACAGAGCCGGAGACCACCGAACCGCCGTATGATCCGATACTTGAAGTATCGGTCACATTTGATGCTCCGCGTTATTATTACGGCAGCTCAATAGAAACAGCGCGCTTCGGCGGCACATATGCACGTGCGTACGCATTTTCAGAAGGCTATGCCTGTGTTGTCGATGATTACGGAGTGCTTCGCGTTATAAACACCTCCGGAAGAGTGACGGCACGTCTGCGCTACGAATACCGCACCGACGCCGCCCACGGCTACACATACATGGTAAGGACATACTATCAGCCCTTCTACCAGGACATATACAGCCTCGGATACTATTATTTCGATCACGGACTCATGCGCGTGCGTGTGCTTGAGCACGAGCTTAACGAGGGCGATGTTGTGAACTACATCACCGCCGACTACGATATCCTTATCGACCCGTACGGTAACGAATTCGATATCCCTGCGGGTTACAAGCTCATTTCATATTCGGACGGAGTCCTTCTTCTGGAGCGTGAAGGCAGATACGGCTATTATCACCGCAACGGTTACTGGATAACCCAGCCGATCCACACATATGCCATGCCGTTTGTTGAGGGCATCGGCATCATAGGCGACGATGAAGGGACCGTCGGCGCAGTAGATACAGACGGAAATGTCGTTATACCGTTCGACTACGAGGAGATCCTTCCGCCCTCAAGCGGCGTGATATCCTGCTACTCCGAAGAAACCGGTTGGATACTGCTTGCAAAGGTCGAAAAATAAACAAAACACGGGGCGTTAAAAAACTCAGACTGAGTTTTTTAACGCCCCGATCATCATGCATAAAAATCGTGATGGCCGATAGTAACTATGAGCGTGCATCCGCGAGTCATCCATGTTGGCGGAGTATCTGCACTGTTTATGAAATACAGTATGCTGTCGGACACGGTATACCCCTCAAGGCATATCTTTGCGGCGCGCACACATGACTCGGTAGGCTCGCTGTAAACACTTCCGCTGTATGCGGGGGAAAACTGAATCCCGTACCGGCGGTCAAATACCACGTCATACACGCTTGAAAGATAGTCGAGCTTTGAAAGCCTGTTGAGCACCACACAGCCAACCGCTATCTGTCCCTCAAGCGGCTCGCCGCGTGATTCAGCCGAAATGATATGCGAAAGCCAGTAAAGACTGTCGGCATCGTACACCTCATCGGCGCTCTTTGACGAAGCATCGCCGCTGACGTTCAGGCAATCGCCGTTGTCGGAAAGCTCAAGTCCCAACGCACGGCAAAGCGGCTCTGCGGGTACGCATACGGTCCCGCCGATATCGGATACAGCCGCATCGGCTCCGCACCACAGCACACGGCCGCGTGAGGTTATGTAGCTGTCTCCGACAGTCGCCGTGACCTCAAACCCGTTTCCGCTCACGATGTACGCACCGTCGCTCACGGTGGCTTCCACCTCCGAAAACAGCTCACAAAATTCGCCGAGAGGCAGATAAGCCACGCCGCTTATCCGCGCCGCAAACCCTGCGGTAAGCTCGTTATCGTTCACACAAAGTGAAAGCGGTGTGCTGTCATCGGGATACGCGGGCGTCCACGGCGCCGCAGTCTCTGCCGGTGCGGTCTCCTCCGGCTCGGTGTCTGTTGACGGCAGACTCGCCGTAGGCTCCTCCGTAGTCTCACCGTCAGCGCACAAAACGTTCTCCAACAGCTTTTTTACATCGGGGCGGACATTTACAATATCGTCAAATATCCCTCCCGGGATATAAGTACCGCTGTCCGCAGCGGTTTCGGGCGGCTCGTTCCCGACAGCATCGGCAGTCCATGCAGAAACGCCCTGCGCATTCATGCTGTGACCGTCACTGCCGTGACCGTCACTGCCGAATGACGCCGAAACTATCCCCGCTGTTGTAATGATAACAGACAGCACAACGGAGATGATCACCGCAATAAGTGTTTTTTTCAATACAGTTTACCGTACCTTTCTTTTTGCTCGAAATATGCTTTATATAAGATAACGAATACTATCTTTCGTCCGCTTCATACCAGATGACCTCAAGCCTCATGCCGTCACACGTAACAATGCTCACAGGATGTCCGCCGGCGGAATCTATCGTCACTTCCGCTCCGTCATCAAGCCGTATCACGGTGTATGTGCCTCCGCCGCTCTTTACGGTCTCTGCCGACAGCACCGTTCCGGTAAGCGAAAATGCATCGGCAGGCGCCAGCATTTCGGCAAATACATCGCCCGGAAGCTCAAGGTCGGAATATGTAAGCAGCTCTTTCCCCGCCGTGCGCATGACCGCGATCCCCTCAAGACCTGACGGCGAGGTATATTCGACGCGCACAGCGCGCACAGCGCGCGGCGAACCGTCGGACGGCATGGCGGAAAGCTCTATCAGCGCACCGAATTCGGTGTCTCCGAAGCATCCCTTTACCTCGGCATGCGCCGCAGAACGCTGATATGCCAGCATATCGGCATCCGCGACCGGCGTACAGCCTGTCTGAAGAAGCGCAAGAACTGCCGCAAGCGCAAAAATGTATTTTTTTATACGGTGCACATATTTCACAGCATTCTTCCTCCGCTCTTTGCTACATTATATTGCAAAGCAGATGAAAATATGCTATAATTATGGGGGGAAGGTTTGCTCGTTTTCAAGGCACGAAGCATATTATACTACTGTTGCACTTGCAATGCAAATTTTATTCCTGTTATATCCGTCGTTTACATTATCTTTAATCAATATTTGGTTCATCGCTGACTGTACTTACGTATTATCTCTTTTTTGTCATGCTCAGTCAGCAATTTCGATCCGAAAGGATTCCCCATGATGCATTCATACAAGCTGTATTCCTCCCTGCCGGAGCTTGCCACGCATAAGATCTGGGCAGAGATCGATCTCGACGCACTGCGCGGAAATTACCGTGCGCTCTGCCATGAGATAAGACGCACCACTCCTGACTGCCGCATGATGTGCGTGGTAAAGGCAGATGCCTACGGTCACGGGATCGACGCGTGCGTTGACGCGCTCCTCGGCGAAGGCTGTGATTTTTTTGCGGTCTCCAGCATTGAGGAGGCGATCGCAGTACGCCAGGTCTGCCGCTCGGTAAACTCCGACGCCGACATACTCATCCTCGGCTACACACCCGCCGAAGAGGCGACCACGCTTTCGCGCAGCAATATAATCCAGACTGTTTTCTCGCTCGAATATTCACGGGCGCTTTCGTCGCGGCTTTCCGCCGCCGGGCGTTCCCTGCGCGTTCACATGAAGTTTGACACCGGCATGAACCGCATCGGCTTCCCCGCGCACAACGCGGAGGAAACCGAGCGCTCCGCACATGAGATCGCAGAAGCGGCGGCACTGCCCGGCATAATTGCCGAAGGTGCATTTACTCATTTTGCCCGCGCCGACGAGGCTGACGGCGAAGCGCGCACACGCGAGCAGGCGGAACGTTATTTCGCGTTGCTCGGACGCGCGCGCACCCTCGGCGCCAACCTCAGCGTAAGACACATCTGCAACAGCGCCGCCTCACTGCGATTCCCGGAATATCACCTTGACATCTGCCGCCTCGGCGTTCTGCTTTACGGAGCCGAGCCTTCCGGAATGTTCGACTTCGGCGTAAGACCCGTTATGCGTCTTTGTGCAAAGCTCTCACAGGTACACACCCTGCGTGCAGGCGAGCAACTGAGCTACGGCGGGACATTCACCGCAAAGACCGACATGCGGATAGCCACACTGCCGATAGGATACGCCGACGGCTTTATACGCGCGTATTCCGGTGCGCGGGCTGTCCTGCGCGCGGCAGACGGCAAAATGCTGGGCGACGCGCGTGTGATAGGCAGGATATGCATGGATCAGTGCATGATAGACCTTGGCGACATTGACGCCCACACAGGCGACACGGCGGTCCTTGTCGGAGAACCGGGACAGCTCGACGCTCTTGCGGCGCTTGCCGGAACAATAAACTACGAATGTCTTTGCCTTATTTCGGCACGTGTTCCGCGTCTGGTGCGCGACCCCGGCGCCGCGTTCTGATATTATTTCCGCGTATGCGGTGAACCACATCAAAATGAAAAAAGTAAAAAAATATTTTCTCCTTTTTGCGTTTGCGGCGGTCACGGTCCTCTCGTCCTGCAACGCCTCTCTTCCCGGAGGCAGGCATGTTGTGACCACTTCCCGTCCGGCGCAGACCGACAGCCCTCCCGAGACCTCGGGAAGTCCGTCAAAAATAATCATCACACCGTCGGAAACGGGGAAACCCGGCTCGTACAGCGGATACACCTTCCGCGTGCTTGAAAAAGCAGGCGCCGATCGCCCGCTCACAGTCGAATCGGACGCTCTGCAACGCACTCTCGGCGCAACGGTAACGGTGTACACTTCCGCGACGCCCGCCGATGACCTGAGTGCCGCAATGCTTTCCGGCGGCGAGGCGCCCGACGCGATGCTTTTACCGCTCAACGAGCTCTCATCCCTCTTCCGTTCGGGCTACCTTGAAAATCTTGCGGCTCTCGGCATTTCCCCGCTTTCCGACGGCTTTCAGTACTCACCGGCGGCAAGTCTTGCCGTAACGGGAATATACTATATTGCGATCTGCGATATCTCACCCGACTCGAACCTGACGGTCCATGCGCTTAAATGCGACATTCCCGCAACCCATTCA
>CAUABN010000019.1:0-9158 GCA_958427275.1 uncultured Anaerotruncus sp. | reverse complement strand
TATCACGATTTTCCGCTCAATACAAGATGTTCTGCTCTTTTTTTCACTTTTTCTGCTCAAACAGTTGCATTCGCAACCATTTTGTGATAAAATATAGTCACCATGAACTGAAAGGTGATGATAAGGATGGGACCCGGAGGATTCGGCCCACCGCCCGGAGGACGAGGCGGATATCAATATGAAAAAGTTCCTTTGCCTAAGAATGCAAAGGACGTACCGCGCTATCTGCGCGAGCTGCTTGGCGGCTTTTTTTACCGCCTGTTTTACACATTCGTGCTTGTGTGGCAGACCGACCCGCTCATTCTGTTCACCATGCTGTTCATCTCGGTCTTTGACGGCGTAACGCCGATCATAGGCTCGCTTATAACCGCGCGCATAACCAACGAAATGCAGCGCCTGACAAGCGAACGCGCGGTCGCCGAGGCAAGCGGCATTCCGCTTGAACTTCATTTTGTCGGCTCGCTGCTGCTCGGACTGCTGATAGGACTTTTCACCTTCCGGCTGATAAACCGCGTCGTGACGCGGATATCCAACTCGATAATCCGCATAGCGGGTCAGAAGGTCGTAAAGCAGGTAAAAATTCAGATAATGGAAAAGGCAAAAACGCTCGATCTTGCCTCCTTCGATATGCCCGGCTTTTACGAAAAGCTCGAAAACGCCAACCGCGAAGCAGGTTCGCGCCCGATACAGACCCTGCAATCCACCTTCTCGGTGGTCAGCACCGCCATATCGCTGATCGGCTACCTCGTGATTCTCGCGCGCATCCCCGACATGTGGTGGATCCCCCTGCTTATCGTGTCTGTATCTCTGCCGTCGGCAGTGATAAACTTCTACTACCGCCGCAAGAACTTCCAGTATATGCGCAACCGCTCCAAGGACCGCCGGCAGATGAATTATTACTCCGACCTGCTTGTGAATAAGGACATGGCAAAGGAGATACGGATATTCAACCTTTCCGACACCTTTATCGACCGCTACAAGCAGGTGTTCAGGCAATATTTCGCCGGTCTTAAATCACTTATAGTCCATGAGAGCGTCTGGCTCGTGCTGTCTGCGATCGTATCCTGCACCGCAAACTGCCTTTGCTACGCCATGATAGCGCGCGGAGTATTTGACGGCAGTTACCGTATAGGCGACTATTCCCTTTACACAGGTGCGCTCACATCGATAGCCAACTGCGTCGCCACATTCATAACAACGTCGGCATCCATTTACGAGGGAACGCTCTTTATCGACAACCTTGTTTCCTTTATGAAGGAAAAGCAGACGGTTGTCCCGACGAAGGAGCCGCCTGAACCTGTTGCACACGGCGCGCCTCATACAGTGGAATTCAAAAACGTCAGCTTTGCCTATCCCGGTACCGAGCGTTATGTAATAAAGAATGTCAACCTTAAATTCCGTCCCGGTGAGACTGTGGTGCTCGTAGGACTCAACGGAGCCGGCAAAACGACACTCATAAAGCTCCTTACACGTCTGTACGACCCTACCGAGGGCGTGGTACTGCTTGACGGCAAGGACATACGCGAATATGACACGCACGAACTTTACAATATATTCGGCATAATCTTTCAGGACTTCGGCAAATACGCAGTGTCGGTTTCGGAGAACATATCCTTCGGCAATATTGATGCGGAGCCGGATCCCGCGCGCATACGCGAAAGCGCACGACAGAGCAGCGCCGATGAATACATCCGCGCGCTTCCGCGCGACTATGACACGCCTCTCATGCGAATTTTCGAGCAGGACGGCATTGAGCTTTCCGGCGGTCAGTGGCAAAAGCTCGCCATAGCGCGCGCGTTCTACCGCGAATCGGATATACTCATCCTCGATGAGCCGACCGCCTCGCTTGACCCGATGGCGGAGCAGGAGATATTCAACACCTTTGACCGACTGCGCGAGGGCAAAACAACGATATTCGTCTCACACCGTCTTTCCTCCGCCGTTATCGCAAGCAAGATCGTAGTGCTGAAGGGCGGCGAGGTCATTGAGGAAGGCGACCACCGTGAGCTGATGGCAAAACAGGGCGAGTATTACAAGCTGTTCACCACGCAGGCACAGAGGTACATCGACAGCACCGAGCCTCATCACGACCGCGACCCCGAGGAGCACCGCGGCAACCGTCGCGGCGAGCGTCGCCGTAATATCGACAGTGACCTGCCCGACATTCCGGACGCGGACGTGATGATCTGATATCGGCACTCCGGCGTGCCGGTCAAGCGACGCGCAACCGCCGAGACCAAAGTCGCCGGGGGTGCCGGAAAACTCAATTGAGTTTTCCGACACCCCCGGTTTTATTTTACCGAGCTGTCAGTATCGAAGAAAATACTTTTATTTGCTTGCCTTGATATCGTTCTCGTACTTCTCGATCATCTTCTTGACCATCTGACCGCCGATAGAACCGGCCTGACGGGCAGTGAGATCACCGTTATAACCCTGGTTGAGAGTTACACCAACATCACCGGCAGCTTCCATTTTGAACTTTTCAAGAGCAGCCTTTGCTTCGGGAACAAGATTCTTATTGTTAGCCATTTGAATTTCTCCTTGTGTGAGCAACCGCATACGCGGACGCTCGCGATCTATATTAATTGAGTCCGCGTATTGCGTTCTCTGCTACTATTGTGCGCCGCATGCGAGCCTTTATGAATGCCAATTTTTATCGCCGTTTAAGCCGCCGACTGTTGACAAAAGCATTCAAAAGCTGTATAATTAAAATAATAGAACATATAATCCGAAAGGAAACGATCATGAACAGAATCACCAAAACACTTGCGGCGATCATTGCCGTACTTATGCTTGCAACAGCCTTCACCGCCTGTGCCAAGCCGCAGGGCAATACCGAAACCTCCGGGAACGATACAACAACCGCGACTCCCGAAACGACCAGCGAATTTGTTGACGACGATCTCTCGGACGATCTCAAGATCAACGATACCGTAACCTTCCTTTACTGGAAAGACGTTGAACGCCCCGAATTCTTCGTTGAAGAGAGCGCGGATGACGGCAACATCGTAAACACCCGTATAAGCGAAAGAAACAAAATAGTTGAAAGCCGCCTCGGCGTGACCCTTGAATGGGACGGCGTTGCCGGAAACTACGGCAACCAGAAGGGCTTTGTCGAAACCGCCAACAACAGCGTTGTTGCCGGCGGCGGATATGACATATTTGCAGGCTACAGCATGACCGGCGCGACCCTTGCCATGAATGGTCTTGTGCAGAACCTGCTCGACCTCAAATACATCAATTTTTCAAAGCCGTGGTGGCCCGATTCGCTTGTCAACACCGCAACTATCGGCGGCAAGCTGTATTTCACCTCAGGCGATATCTCGACCAACATGCTTTATATGATGTATGCAACCTTCTTCAACAAGGACATATTCATTGAGCAGCACCCCGATATGACGGTCTCCGATATGTATAAACTGGTAAGCGACGGCAGATGGACGATCGATAAAATGATCGAGCTGTGCGATGGCGTATACCGCGATGAAAACGCCAACGGCGTTGCCGACTACGAGGATTTTTACGGCTTTGAGACCATCGACCTTCACTTCGACGCATTCTACATCGGCTCCGACCTCAAACTGCTCGACAAGGACGAGACCGGCGCGCTTGTGATGTCCCCCGACTTCACCTCCGAAAAGACCCACGCCCTGCTTGAAAAGATCACAAGTTTCTTCTATGACAGCGGTTTTGCCTTTACAAAGGGAACGACCAGCAAGTATTCCTCAGCCCAGTCCTTCAAGTCCGCGCGTGTGCTTTACACCGTTGACAGAGTTTATATAGCCTCAGGTACGCTCAAGGATGTTGACTTCAAGTACGGCATTCTCCCCGTTCCGAAGTATGATGAGGAGCAGTCCGAATACCGCACCTGCATGGCATTCCCCTTCACGCTCTACTCTGTTTCCGTCAAGGCAAAGGATGCCGATGCCGCAGCCGCAGTGCTTGAATGCCTCGGCTCCGAGAGCTATCGCCGCATAACCCCCGCGCTCTTTGAGCAGTCCATGAAGGTCCGTTATTCCGAAAGCCCCGACGACAGCGCAATGTACGACCTTGTAAAGAAATCTGTCGCCATGGACCTTGCAAGAATATTCACCACCCCGCTCAATAACAACTCCTACGCACCCTTCCGCAATGCCGTCAAAAATGACACCGCAGCAGGCTGGTCGCGCAGCACTACACAGCTCAAAACCGTTATAAACACATATATCAAAAATATAAACTCGGCAATGTCGGGACAATAAAACAGCACCAGCGATCACAGGAAAGGATCAAAAAATGAAAATCTACGACGAACTGAAAGCCCGCGGACTTATAGCACAGGTCACAGATGAAGCGGGCATCAGTCAGATGATAAACGAAGGAAAAGCCAAGTTCTACATCGGCTTTGACTGCACAGCCGACAGCCTTACGGCAGGTCACTTTATGGCTCTTACACTCATGAAGCGCCTCCAGATGGTGGGTAACAAGCCCATAGCCCTGATCGGCGGCGGCACGACCATGATAGGCGACCCCTCCGGACGCACCGATATGCGCAAGATGCTCACAAAAGCAGACATTGACCACAATGCGGAGTGCTTCCGCCGTCAGATGTCCCGCTTTATCGAATTCGGCGAGGACAAGGCGCTTATGGTCAACAACGCAGACTGGCTGTTGAACCTCAATTATATCGAGTTTCTCCGCGAGGTCGGGGCATGCTTCTCGGTAAATAATATGCTTCGCGCCGAGTGCTACAAGCAGCGCATAGAAAAGGGACTCTCATTTTTTGAATTCAACTATATGATAATGCAGTCCTACGACTTTTATTATCTTTTCCAGCACTACGGCTGCAATATGCAGTTCGGAGGCGATGACCAGTGGTCGAACATGCTGGGCGGAACCGAGCTTATCCGCCGCAAGCTGGGCAAGGACGCACACGCCATGACCATTACCCTGCTCACCGACTCTCAGGGGCACAAAATGGGCAAAACGGCAGGCAACGCCGTGTGGCTCGATCCCAAAAAAACCAGCCCATACGACTTTTATCAGTACTGGCGCAATGTCGGCGACGATGATGTGCTCAAGTGCATAAGAATGCTGACCTTCCTCCCCATAGAGCAGATAAACGAGATGAACGGCTGGCAGGGCAGCGATCTCAACCGCGCCAAGGAAATACTCGCATACGAGCTTACATCCCTGGTACACGGCGAGGAGGAAGCCAGGAATGCCGAGGCGAGCGCCAAAGCGCTCTTCGGCGCGGGCGCGGATGCATCCGTTCCCACCACCGAGCTTTCCGCCGACGACCTTGATGAAAACGGCGACATCGACGTTCTCTCCGTGCTTGTAAAAGCCGGACTTGTCACCTCAAGATCTGAGGCACGCCGCGCTGTTGAGCAGGGCGGAGTATCCGCCGACGGCGAAAAGGTCACCGACCTCAAGACCAGATATACCGGCGATGCACTGCGCACGGGTATAGTCTTCCGCCGCGGTAAAAAGGCATACAAAAAGGTCACTGTAAAATAATTTCCGCTTTTCGTTTAAGGGGATTAAGAACTCGGCACGGTTTTTTAATCCCCTACTTTATTTTATATATATCATTTTGTCAAAAGACATTGACGCGGACAGGCGGTTGATGGTATAATTTTATCAGCGTAAATAAATCGAAAGGAATTTCCGACATGTTATCGCAATTCAAAAAGTTATCGGCGCTTCTGACAGCGGCAGTAATGCTAATATCCATGACGGCATGCTTTTCGGGAGGCAATGCCCCGGGTGAAAGCACCGCAGACAATACGACGCCGCCCACCGAAGCTTCATCGGCTCCCGCCGAAAGCGTTGATATAACGACCTCGGAGGAAATGCACTGCACGACCGAGGAACCGACGACCGACGTTCCGGAGACAAGTCAGGCTCCGGAAACGACAGTCCCCCCGGAAACCACCCAAGCACCTGAAACCACGAAAACTCCGGAAACGAGTCAGGCTCCTGAAACCACGAAAACTCCGGAAACTACCAATTCCCCCGAAACAACAAAAACTCCGGAGACAACAAAGACTCCGGAGACAACAAAGACTCCGGAAACCACAAAGACTCCGGATACTACAAAAACCCCGGAAACCACGAAAGCTCCCGAAACCGAGCCTGCGCCGGCAGAGCCGGCAGGACGTTTGCTTTACTATGAAAACTTTGAGGACCGTACTCTTTCCACCCTATCGGCAAGCGTTTTATCGGGTCTTGGCTGGACTCTCGACACAACAGGCAACGGCGCCTACAAAAACAATACATCCAAATATGAAATACGCGATTTCAAAGGCAGCAAACGCCTTTACATAAGCAACAACGCCGACAACAAGTCCGGGGACTCATATGTCATCGTTCTCTCCCCTGCCCTGTTCGGCGCATATCACGGACAGAACTATACCTATCAGTATGATCTGATCTACACCAACGCATACGCGCCGGACAGATACATAGCCCTCGTAAGCGATTACAACGGAAGAGCGTACAACTCCTTCCACTTCCGCAACCGCGGCACCGCCAATAATCAGGCGCACTATTATGACAAATGGATCACATATGATGCATCCGGGGCAAATTATGCCGCCAACACAAACGGAAATTCGATAGTCACAAAGCTGCTCGGACTGAAATACTCTTCGTCGGTACAGGCGTTTGCCAATATCGATGTTTCGATAAGATATATCGTTGACTGGCAAAACGGCAACAGCGTTTACATGCGCGTCAATACGCCGGGGTACCCCGGCAGCGGCAAATGGACGCTCGTCTCAAAAGCATCGCCGAAAGCCGAAGGCTCAAAATACTTTGACCCTGCCAATTTCGGCGGTTCGGTAGTTTTGAAGACCGGCGGCAGACAGTGCGGATATGTTGACAATATCATCATATGGGAAGGCACCGGAGACGAACCGACCGACAAGAGCGCTCCCCTCCTCCACTCTGCCGACAAGGGCTGTTCCGGCCACTCATTCGCCGGAGGCACACGCTGCGATGACCCTGTATACTGCATATGGTGCGGCGAGGCAGGCGCAGGCACGCCTGAGCATACATTTGTCGCTGTTGCCGGCACGAAAGACATGCGCTGCACCGCATGCCTTGCATACAGCAATAATCTTTCATCTTCTTGGCTGCTTGCGACAGTCCCCGCGTACAGTAGCGGAAAATACGCCTCACAGCTATATCGCAGCGGACAGGGCATAGCAGACGGATCGCTGCCGCGCAGCGGTGAATCTCTCATGATGATAATTTCCGGCACGAATGCCGCAGGCTTTGACGCATACCGCGCAAAGCTCACCGAATACGGCTACACCGAAACATACAGCTATTCCTGTGACGGCAACATATACGCACAGTACACCGAAAACAGTCAGACGGTTTATGCCTATTATACCGCATCTGTCTCCGAGGTGCGCGTTATACTCGACAAAAGCAGTATGATGACCGCCGCTGAATTCGGCTACACCTACACCAAACAGACCGGCGACACGACCACGCTTTTCCAGTACGGCGTTCCCATGCACAGCAAAGCCGCAGGAGGCAATGCGACCGACACAGACGGCGCGGTAAGAATAAACTGCGGAATGATGTATGTCATCAAGCTGGCAGACAACTCGGTTTATATTATGGACGGCGGCGGTCAGCAACAGTTTGACGCTGCGCAGTGCGACGGATTCATGAAATTCCTGCGCGAGGTGACCGGGGTCACGACGGGCAAAATACGCATCGCGGCATGGTCGGTAACGCACGGACACAGTGACCATATGGGCGGCGTTTCGCTCTTCTTCAAGAAGTATTCCTCCGAGCTGACGCTTGAGCGTGTTTTCTTCAATCTGCCCTCATACTATACCGAAACAGGCAGGTTCGCCGACGGCAGAGGCAACCAGGCAAAGATGATATCATATATCAAGAGCTGCTTCCCCGGAGACGATATAAAGTTCATTCAGGTACATACGGGACAGAGCATTGACCTTGCCGATATCAAAATCAACGTCATGTATACGCACGAGGATATTGTGGATCCCGTCACAGCCGTAAGCGAGATCGCGGATGACTTCAATAACTCCTGCATGGTGCTGAAGATCATCATAGACGGCAAGAGCTTCTGGCTGCTCGGCGATATAAACAAGCCGGCGGCAAACGTTATCATCGCAAACAACAGCGACGCAACTCTGCGCGGGGATATCGTACAGCTCGCGCACCACGTGTACAACAGCATTCAGCCGTTGTATGAGAAAATACAAGCCACCGTAGTGCTTGCGCCTCAGTCGTCCGGCGGCTCGGTAAGGAGCAGCGCAATGCGAAAGATCATGGACACAGCCAAAAAATATGTGCAGAACAATATGATCTACTACGCAGGCGACGGAACGGACGGACTTACCGTAACAGACGGAATTATCAGCCACACCTATAACGCCCCCGTTCTCGGCGGCGGATACACCGGCTGGACCTGGTGATATAATATCACGCATTTCCTTCCGCCGTGCCAATGGCACGGCGGAAGGAAAATAATTCGGCTTTTTCACTTGACACAAAGCCGCCGATGTGATAAAATATTACGGTAATAATAATGGGATGTCGCCAAGCGGTAAGGCACAGGACTTTGACTCCTGCATTCGTCGGTCCGAATCCGGCCATCCCAGCCAAAAATCTCCCCGGACGAAGTTTGGGGAGATTTTTACCTATTACCTCTTCACTTTTCATTTTTCACTTATCCCGTCCGGGAGGTTTTTGGCGAAGTAATAAGGAATAAGGAATAGTGAATAGTGAAGAAGCAAGGTAGCTTTTCGCAGGGGCGAAAAGCAATTTTAAATAATAAGCGAAGCGATATGGCGGAAAGTGCATTAATGGTGAAGTCAAAGGCGTTTGCGTTGGAAGTGATTCGTGCATGCCGGGTACTGCGCGAAGCAAGGTGCGAAAGTGCACTCATCAATCAGTTTTTGCGTTCCGGTACGAGCATTGGGGCGAACATTCATGAAGCCTTTTATGCACAGGGAAAAGCGGATTTTATTGCAAAGTTGCATATTGCCTTAAAGGAATGCTCCGAGACGGAATACTGGTTGGAACTTCTGATTGAAAGCGGCTATTACAGCGAAAGAGCAATACTTGACAGATGTATCGAAATCAAAAGGATTTTGATCTCATCAATCAACACGGCAAAGGAGAATAAT
>CAUABN010000018.1:0-9363 GCA_958427275.1 uncultured Anaerotruncus sp. | reverse complement strand
GCTTATGACCGAAATTTCGAGCGCACGGTCGAGGTAGTAAAGTCCGCCGTTTGAGATAAAGGCGCTGCCGCCTATTGTTTTGCGGGCATAGATCATCGAACATACGCCGATGAAGGGGAAGCTTTCCGAGCGCGCCGCACCGTCGCCGGGAACGACTATCCCGCTTATCCCGCCGGAGGCGATGCGCTGACGCTCCGCACCCTTGCGGCTCATGTAGGTTATGCCGTCGTCGGCAAAAATGACCTCGGTGCGGTCGCGGTTGAAGATCAGAGCGTCGCCGAGATGCATCGCATCCAGCGAGAGGTGACGTACCTCGTCGCCGCTCGCAACAGAAAATTTGTAGTTGTATTCGGTCAGCGAAATGCTGCGGCGGATGTAGTAGATGTACTTGCCGTTGTTGGCGAGCGCAACGGGGTATGAGTCGGCGGCTAGCGGTACAGGCTCGCTGCCCTTGACCGAAACGTAGGCGCGCGTGCCGTCGTTCACCTTTTTTGTAAACGCAATGCTGCGACCGTCCGGAGACAGCACGAACATCCCACGCAGAACGCCGAGATCGAATATGTCGGGCAGACCGGAGGACGACAGAGGCGAGTAAATGCCGCCGCTGACAAGAGAGGAGGCCTGCTTTTTTACGTTGTAGAGGTAGAGAAGCCCGGTCTCGTCGCCGCTTACGGCGTAGGCTACCGACGCTCCGTTGTCCGATACCGCACAGTCGTAAACACCGTCGGCGACCTTGGAGAGCTTGGCGTCGCAGATGAGAAGCAATACGCCGGAGACGTCGGACGCATGCTTTTTGCCGAGAACGGCGGCGGTTTCGCCGTCAAGCGAGGTAAAGAGGCTGTATGTCGATACATCGTATTCCGAAAGATCGTAACACATGCCGCGGTTGTCAACGAGCAGATGAGGCTCCGGCGTGGCATAGCGGGTCTTCACCTCAACGGTGTAGCCGGACACCTTGCGCAGTGCACCCACTGTGACCGCTGCGGCGATAATGACTATCAGCACCGCTGCCGCAGCCACGGCAAAAAGGAGCTTTTTATTTTTGTACGTATTCCGGGGACGGTCGGCGCGGCGCGGAGCCTCGGGCGCCGGGCGTGTCGGCACGGCGGACCTTTCAGGTTCTTCGGACGGCTTTTTGGGCTGTTCCGCAGCCGCATCCGGCGCGTTTGCGCTGTCTTGGAATCTGCAACCGCATTCGGTGCAGAAGCGCGCTTCATCAGCGCAATCGTTACCGCAGTTGGGACATTTCATGATGGTGGTATCCTTTCGTATGCTTATACCGTATGCTGATACGGCAGAATTATTCCCTCTTAATTTTATCATATATCCGACCGCAAGTCAACAGCCGCGCGGCGTATTTATCGGCGGTTATGCTTTATTTTTTTGCGGCGCTATTGACGGGACGGACATTCCGTGCTAAAATAAAACCGTAAAATGCCGCCATTGGCGTGAGGAGGATGTTTTTATGTCATTCAAGCTGGGGATAAATATCGGACAGGGCTTCGGAGAGTCCTTCCGCGAGGGCGTGCTCGCTACGGCGCGCGCGGGATTTGATGCCTGCTTTACGGGTTGGAGCGACGGTACCGATGTGGCGGGGCGCGCGGCGCTCATCCGTGAAAACGGAATGGTGTATCAGTCGATACATGCGCCGTTCAATAAAAGCGATGCTCTCTGGGAGGAGGGCGACGCGGGAGATGCATTTGCCGATCAACTTATACGCTGTCTGCATGATTGCGCCGAAAATGACGTGCCGATAATGGTCGTTCACCCCATAATAGGGATGGATAAGCATACGCCGACGCCGCTCGGCATAGAGCGCTTCGGCAGACTTGTGGCTGAGGCGGAAAAAACGCCGGTGCGTGTGGCGTTTGAGAATGTTGAGGGCATTGAATATCTTGAGGTGGTGATACGCGAGCTGGGCGGGTCGCCCGCCGTCGGCTATTGCTGGGATACCGGACATGAGATGTGCTACAATTTCAGCCGTGATGTTCCGGCGCTTTTCGGAGATAAGCTGATAGCCACTCATCTTAACGATAACTTCGGTATGACCGATCCTGCCGTTGTGACATGGCATGACGATTCGCATATGATGCCATATGACGGCATTGCCGATTGGCACGGCATAGCCGAGCGCCTTGTACGCGCGGGCTTTGACGGGATACTTACATTCGAGCTGACGAGCAAATCTAAGCCCGGCAAGAATACACATGATGCATATGCCGCGCTGGGGCTTGACGGCTTTCTGCGTCTGGCGCACGAAAAGGCTGTACGCGTTGCCGCCGAGGTCGAGTCGGTAAAGGGGAACTGAGCAGATAATATAAATAAGAGGTGATAAAAACTCAAAACGAGTTTTTATCACCTCTTAATATTTTCCGGAAGCGTCCGGCGTTACTTTACGTTATCGGCAATTATGCGGTTTATCCGCTCGCGTATGGCAAGCATTGCGGCAGAGTCGCATACGCAACGTGAGAATACCACCTCGCCGGTCAGCTCCTCTATCGCGGCGATAACGGCGTCGCGGCCGACAAGCGAGCCTGCCAGCTCCATGGCGCGGAGGTCGTCGATAGCCTCGCGGAACTGCACTATACGCATCGATTCAAGCGCCGTACCGTCGGTGGCGGGATACACGGAATAAGCATCGCCCGACGGGACGAAATAGTTGCCGGTGGAGTCAACATAGGGGTTTACGGGGTCGTAGGAGCCTTGGTTGTAATAGAAATTGTAGCCCCACTGGAGGAATCCGAATACGCGGTATTTGTAGAACTGCACGCCTATGTAGCGGGTGCGCGCGCCGGGCATAGCCAGAAAACGGTTGCTCACGCCTATCCCCTGACCGCAGCAGTAGTAGGTCCAGAGCGGCTCAACGCCGCCTGCGATAAATGGCTCGATGTGATTGTTTGCGGGTATCGGCGTTGTTACCGCACCTGTCTTGTAGAATTCATAGTCGGAAAGCGCATCCATCACCGGGTAGCCGCCAAGCAGGTCGGAGACGGTGGCTTTTGCCTTGAGATACTGCTCAAGGTGTGCCGCGTTCGGCTCGTCCGAAATGTGGAAGCAGCAGCGACTGTCGTCGCCGCGTGCACGCATATGCGCGAGGAATGCACCGAGGAACGCACGTATGAACGCCGTGTATTCGTCGCTCGTGGCGTCCGTGTCCCAGCCGAAGATCTTTTTCTCGCCTTCGTCGGTCGCGGCGACTATCTTAGGCGCGTGAAGCGCTCCCCACTGCGTGAAAAGATGCGAGATCTCAAAATATTTTACACCGCAGCGGTCACACATGTCAACCCAGCGGTCAAGGAGTGAGAAGTCGAATTCCCAGCCGTCGGCGGTACGCTTCACGCCGGTGAGCTGTACCGTGGGGCGCTCGCCGCCTATGTGGGTGTCGAGCGGGGGAGTAAATACCGGCGTCAGGAGCATGTTTATGCCGTTTCTGACCGCGGTGCGGACAAAGTTCTCTATTATCTCCCAATGGCGTTCGGAGAACACCGGGACGCCGTAGTAGCTTGCAAGGCAATCGCAATGGAACCATTCGGTCACGCGCAATTCCTGCTCGGGCAGGTCGGCGGCTATGACCTCTACCGCGAGTTGTGCGCGCTCGGTGGCGGCTCCGTCGCTCAGTAAGACTGTCAGATTGTAATTTCCGGCGGGCAGCGCCCCCATGGGGTCAATGTCGATCCAGACAGAGTGGAGCTGACCTGGCACGCAGGCGGCGGAGCCGTTCATCTGCATTGGCGCGAGAAGATCGGGGTAAAGTCCGGGCGCGGTGCGCAGATAGTTCTCGTCGCTTCTTCCGGGGTATGCGGGCATGACGGAGGGCACCGATTCAAGTGTGCGCTTTGTGGCATACGGCGCAAAAACTCCTTCAATTTTTATTCCTACAAAGCGGCGGTGCGGCGCCGCGGCGGAATCGTCCGTAAGGACAAGCTGAACCGAGATCCTTTCGTTGCGAAGCATTGTGAGCTTTCGCAGGGGAGTAAAATCGTCGAGCTTTGAATCAAGAAACGGTTTGTCAAGCGATGACAGGAGCTTGTATCTCAGCATGGCGGGTATCCTTTCTTTTGCGTCTTTTCTGCCTTATTATATATTATTCGAATATGTCGGGGAGTTCGGAGGGGTGTGCGACAAAAATTTTTCCTCCTGCCGCCTCAAGCGCTTCGCGCGAGCGGAAGCCCCATGTGGCGCTTACGGGAGTAAGCCCGCCGCGAAGCGAAAGCTCAACGTCGGTCTCGCCGTCGCCTACCATAACGGCGTCGGACGGTGAAACGCCGAGGCGCGCGCATATTTCAAGCGCCGTGGCGGGATCGGGCTTGATGGGTCTGCCGTCGAGCTGACCCTCGGCGGCTCCGAACCAGCCGGCGGGGAGAAGCGAGGCGCACAGCTCCTTGACGTATGCATCCTGTTTGTTTGAAAATACAGCCATCATGTAGCCGCGTGAGTGAAGCTCACGAAGCGACTCTGCCATTCCGGGGTAAAGCTCGTGAACGTGCATATAGGTTTCGCCGTAGGTCCTGTTGTATATCTCAAGCAGGCGGCTGACCGTTGCGTCGTCGCGCTTGTCCTCGGGAAGCACGCGGATGCAGAGCAGGCGAGCGCCGTTCCCGACCGAGCGGCGGATGTAATCCTCATCGCGGGCGGGAAGACCCATTTCCGCGAGGGCGGCGTTCATTGCCTCGGTTATCGAGCCTACCGTGTCGGCAAGCGTGCCGTCAAGGTCGAAAATTATCAGCTTGGGGTGGAGTTTGTTTTTCTGAGCCATTTTTTGTTCCTTTGCTTTTTTCGGAGAATTGAGATCATTGCCCGATAAGGGCTATCCGGAGTTCATCAAGAAAGTCGCGTACCTTTTTGCGGTTCAACTCATAGTATACGCGGTTGGATTCGCGCCGTATCGACACAAAGCCCGCTTCAAGCAGCAGCGCCATGTGGTGCGAGACGGTCGCCGTGCTCAGTTCGAGCAGCGAGGCAAGCTCCATGCCGTATTTCGGACCCTCGGCGAGCAGTTTGAGTATCTCAAACTTGCGGTCGTCTCCCATCGTCCTCAGCGCGCGGCAGATGCGGTCGTCAACTGTCGAAACATCGGTTATTTCACGCAGCGGTTCATACAGTACGCCGACGTAAAGAAAGTCCACGACCTTTTCCGATGTGAAGCTCATGAGGTAGCGCGTTCCGCTGCACATGGCGATGGAGGGCTGAAGATATATCTCGTCAGCCGAGGGTGAGATCTTGACGCCGTAGTTGCTTTCGATGTATGACGTGCCGGACTGCGCAAGCGGTTCGGCGACAGCCGCAGAGAACCAGCCGATATAATGCTTTACCGAATCGTATTTCTGCATATACAACTTCGTCGCCGATTCAAGCACGCCGGCAAGCAGCTCGCGGTATTCCTCGAAATTATTGTAAAGTCTGCAAAGTTCGAATTTCTCGTCGGCAGGGAGGGGAAGATTTTCGATAAAGGCGAACAGCTCGGCGTAATTCGTTATAACGCCGGTGTAATCATCGGGGGCAAATTCTGCGATCAGCAGAGATGAAAGATTGACGAAGAAAAGCGCCTTCGACTGCTCGCGCAGCGCTGCAAGCCCTGCCGCAAGATCATGATCGGCAACGCGGCATACATCGTGTATCAGATAGAACGCAAAACAGCCCTTCATTGATGAATGTCTGCCGAAAAGGAAATCAAGCAGATCTTCATCAGCCTTTACGTTGTTAACGACGTATTCTGACATATCGATGATCGCATCAAAGCAGCTGTCAAGCACATTGCGGTCGATAGCAAACTTTTTTTGTATGGTTTCCTTCAGCTCGCGGCTCGATGCACCCGTTCTGCTGTTAAAAAGCAGCATTGTTGTTTCAAATATCAGGTTGGGTTCGCGCAAGAGCTTAGCTTGCATCGTCTCACTCCTTTCGGACGCTGTTATAAGCGCGTGAAATATTATACATTAGAAATATATCACATAAAACGATGTTTGTCAAGGGGAAAATAAAATATTTAATCTAATGTTAGACGCACATATTTTTATAATTATATACATATATCTAATTTTGATTATTGTGCAGCGTTTCGATTTGAAATGTGTAGCGAAAGTTGCGTGCGTAAATCATCGCTGCTTGTCTAATCAGTGCGTGGATGAATTCGAGATGCTTTTAACTTTTGTATCATCGAGAAATACGGCGTCGATTTGAGTCGGAAATCGAATAAGAAAGTTATGAGATATCAATGTTAGATGCAAGTATGATATCATTGCCGCAACGCGATATATTCACCAAGGGAAAATGGGTGATCGCAAGGCCGGTTTATGGCTTTTGCGGCGCTTCCGGAGTGGGTCGTTTGTTCAAAGTGCTGTACCCATAAAGGGGTTAATTGTCTGTTGTGCTGAATAAACAGTCAAGTGTGACAAAAAACAATGTCAAAAAACGAAAAATATTATTCAATCATCCACTTTAATAAAATAAAAAAACGTGATATAATAATAAAGTATGTTTTTACGGCGTCCTGTGCCGCGCCGATATTTTGCAGGTCGGATGATATATGACGACCGTCAAGGAGAGCTGTTCGCATGAACGTGAAAAGAGAAGATTTAAGAAACATTGCCATTATCGCACACGTTGACCACGGCAAAACCACCCTGGTCGACCAGATGCTTAAGCAGGGCGGTATTTTCCGTGACAATCAGGAAATGGGCACCTGCGTCATGGACTCGGGCGATATCGAGCGTGAGCGCGGCATTACCATTCTGTCCAAAAACACCGCCGTACATTACAAGGGCGTAAAGATCAACATAGTTGACACCCCCGGTCACGCCGACTTCGGCGGTGAGGTCGAGCGTGTGCTTAAAATGGTCAACGGCGTGCTTCTGCTCGTGGATGCAGCCGAGGGCCCCATGCCTCAGACCCGCTTTGTTCTTCAGCGCGCGCTTGAGCTGAATCATCCCGTTATCGTCGTGATAAATAAGATAGACAAGCCCGACGCCCGCATCGAGGAGGTCGAGGAGGAGGTGCTTGAGCTTCTTATGGATCTCAACGCCACCGATGAGCAGCTTGACAGCCCCATGATCTTCTGCTCCGGACGTGACGGCACCGCGTCGCTCACGACTTATGAGAAGGGGACCGACCTTACACCGCTGTTTGAAACCATCCTCAATTACATTCCCGCGCCCGAGGGTGACCCGGACGACGATCTTCAGCTTCTGGTTTCCACCATTGACTACAACGATTACGTCGGAAGAATAGGTATCGGACGTATCGAGCGCGGTACAATAAAGCAGAATCAGGACGCGCTCGTCTGCAACTATCACTCCGGCTCCGCTCCCAAGCGCGTAAGGATCGTTTCGATATATCAGATAGACGGACTCCAGCGTGTGCCTGTCGAAGAGGCTAAGATGGGCGATATCATTGCGTTTTCGGGCGCCGCGGATATCACGATCGGCGATACCATCACATCGCTTTCCCGCCCAGAGCCGCTCCACTTTGTCAAGATAAGCGACCCCACGATCGAAATGACCATTTCGGTCAACGACAGCCCGTTTGCAGGGCGTGAGGGCAAGTTTGTCACCTCAAGACAGATACGTGACCGCCTCTACCGCGAGCTGCTCAAGGACGTGTCTTTGCGCGTCAGCGACGGCGACACGACCGACAACTTCCGTGTAGCCGGACGCGGTGAAATGCATCTTTCGATACTCATCGAGACCATGCGCCGCGAGGGCTACGAGCTTTGCTGCTCCAACCCGCGCGTGCTCTATAAGGAGGTCGACGGTCAGAAGTGCGAGCCTATGGAGCGTGTGACGCTGGACGTGCCGGAGGAATATGTCGGCGCGGTCATTGAAAAGCTGGGTCAGCGCCGCGGCGATCTCATTGAGATGAACCTTGTCGGCTCCCGTATGCGCATTGAGTATCTTATCCCGTCCCGTTGCCTCTTCGGATACCGCTCCGAATTCATGACGGCAACACACGGCGAGGGCGTTATGAACACGCTGTTTGACGGCTACGCGCCTTACCGCGGCGATGTTATCATGCGTTTTACCGGTTCGCTGGTCGCCAGCGAGGCGGGCGAGACGACTTCCTACGGTATCTACAACTCACAGGATCGCGGACGTATGTTCATTTCTCCCGGCATGCCGGGGTACGAGGGCGAGATCGTCGGCGAATGCCCCAAGATGGAGGACATCACGCTCAATCCCTGCAAGAAGAAGCAGCTCACCGCTATACGCTCCTCCGGTGCGGATGAAAAGTTGATCCTTACTCCGCCTGTGATATTCAGTCTGGAAGAGGCGATCGAATTCATCGCCGATGACGAGCTGATAGAGGTCACTCCGAAGTCGATAAGACTGCGTAAGCGCATCCTCAATACAGAGCAGAGACTCAAAGCACAGGCTAAGCTCAAAAAGGGCTGATAATAAAGAAAAGAGGCTGTTAAAAAACATCGTTTTTTTAACAGCCTCTCAAAAATGCCGGGCAGGTCCCGGCACTTTTATGCGAACTTGGTCGTTTTTTGTACACGTGTCTTTGTTTTTGTGGCTTTTCGGTGGAAAAGCGGCGGCGCTCAGCCGCCGTGACCCCACTTTATCTGATGTTATATCCCGTAAACCGCTTCAAAGCGCTCGGCGACCGATCTTATCGCATGGTCGATCCTCAGACGGCAGAAATTTTTTATGCGATCGGGAATATCACGGTAGAACGCCTCGGCGATACCGCCGGCAATGCACGCCTGTGTGTCGGCATCTCCGCCAAGCGATATGGCGTTCCTTACAGCGCTCTCATAGTCTTGCGACTGCAAAAACGCAATGATCGCCGGGGGAACGCTGTATGAGGCGCGGCTGTTGAATACATGCACGCAGCGGATGCTTTCTATCGGCGCCGACAGGTCATATCCGGATATCCTTGAGACGGCATCGCGTATTTCTGCCTTTGTTGCGCCGCGGTGCGCCATATAAACAGCCAGCGCCACTGCCCGAGCGCCTGTCAGCGCTTCGCGGTTATGATGAGTGTAATAACAGCTCGCGCGCACCTGCCTCAGCATTTCTTTTTCGTCGCTGTAAGCGTATGCTATGGGCATTACACGCATGGCGGCTCCGTTGGCATAGCTGTGCATGATGCGGGAATATCCGCTTTCTGCCCATTCCGAGAACATATTTCCGAACCCGGCATCGGGAAAGTGCGAATAATACTGCCTGTACCGGACGGCGTATTCCCCGGCGCGCTCTCTGAAGCCGAACGGACGGATATCGGACGGATCGCAAAGGATCGTATCGCAGACCGCGGCGATCAGCACCGAGTCATCTGTGAATGAGCTGTGCTGCTGAAATGGAAAGTCCGGGTCCTTGGTACAGTGGACCTCGTAATATGATCCTATAACGTCTCCGTATATTGCTC
>CAUABN010000017.1:0-9513 GCA_958427275.1 uncultured Anaerotruncus sp. | reverse complement strand
GGCGGCAAGCTCTTCGATGTCCTTTTCCTCGGTGGGAACGAACTCGTGGAGCGGGGGATCAAGGAAGCGGATGCAAACGGGGCAGCCTTCAAGAGCCTCGTAAAGAGCCTCAAAGTCGCCCTGCTGGTAAGGCATGATCTTTGCAAGAGCGGTTTCTCTCTCTTCAACGGTGTCGGAGCAGATCATCTCACGGAACGCCGCGATCCTTTCGGGATCGAAGAACATGTGCTCTGTACGGCAAAGACCGATACCCTCGGCGCCCAGCTCGCGTGCCTTCTTGGCATCGCGCGGGGTGTCGGCGTTTGTGCGGACGCTCATGCGGCGGTACTTGACAGCCCAGCCCATGATCCTTCCGAACTCGCCTGCGATTTTGGCATCAACGGTGGGGATGATGCCGTCGTAAATGTTACCGGTAGAACCGTCGATGGAGATATAATCGCCCTCGTGATAGGTCTTGCCGGCGAGAGTGAACTTCTTGTTAGCCTCGTCCATGGCTATGTCGCCGCAGCCGGAAACACAGCAGGTGCCCATACCGCGGGCAACAACGGCAGCGTGAGAGGTCATACCGCCGCGGACGGTCAGGATACCCTGAGCAGCTTTCATACCGGTGATGTCCTCGGGAGAGGTCTCAAGTCTGACAAGAACAACCTTCTTGCCTGCCTCTTTCCACTTCTCGGCATCGTCGGCAGTAAACACGATCTGTCCGCAGGCAGCACCGGGAGATGCGCCCAGACCCTTGCCGACGGGGTTGGCAGCCTTGAGTGCCTTGGCGTCGAACTGCGGGTGGAGCAGAGTGTCGAGGTTACGGGGATCTATCATCATAACGGCTTCTTCTTCGGTGCGCATGCCCTCGTCAACGAGGTCGCAGGCGATCTTGAGAGCAGCCTGAGCGGTTCTCTTACCGTTGCGGCACTGAAGCATATAGAGCTTGCCGTTCTCAACGGTGAACTCCATATCCTGCATATCGCGGTAGTGGGTCTCGAGGTTGTCGCAGACCTTGATGAAGTCGGCGTAAGCCTCGGGGAACTTTTCAGCCATCTGAGAGATAGGCATAGGAGTGCGGACGCCGGCAACGACGTCTTCGCCCTGAGCGTTGGTCAGGAACTCGCCCATCAGCTTCTTCTCGCCGGTGGCGGGGTCACGGGTAAAGGCAACGCCTGTACCGGAGTTATCGTTGAGGTTGCCGAATACCATGGGCATTACGTTGACGGCGGTGCCCCAGCTGTAAGGAATATCGTTGTCGCGGCGGTATACGTTCGCACGGGGGTTGTCCCATGAACGGAAAACAGCCTTGATAGCTTCAAAGAGCTGTACCTTGGGATCGTCCGGGAAGTCAGAACCGATCTTGGACTTGTACTCCGCCTTGAACTGGCGTGCAAGCTCCTTGAGGTCGGCGGCGTCAAGATCTACGTCGTAAACGACGCCCTTCTTGTGCTTCATCTCGTCGATGAGCTGCTCGAAGTACTTCTTGCCGACTTCCATAACGACGTCGGAGAACATCTGGATGAATCTTCTGTATGAGTCGTAAACGAATCTCTCAAACTTGGGATCGGGGTTGCCTGCGATCATGGCGGCGACAACGTCGTCGTTAAGACCGAGGTTGAGGATGGTGTCCATCATGCCGGGCATGGAGGCGCGGGCGCCGGAACGGACGGAAACGAGAAGGGGATTCTTCTTGTCGCCGAATTTCTTTCCGTTGATGTCTTCCATCTTCGTGATGTAGGCGTTGATCTCTTCCATAATCTCAGGATTGATGGACTTGCCGTCCTCATAATACTGAGTGCATGCTTCGGTGGAGATTGTGAAGCCCTGGGGAACAGGGAGACCGATTTTGGTCATTTCAGCAAGGTTAGCACCTTTACCGCCGAGAAGCTCGCGCATTGTGGCGTCGCCCTCGGTAAAGAGGTAGCAATACTTTTTTGCCATAGTGGATTTCCTCCGTATAATGAATTTGAATTGTTGTACGAAATTGACCATCTGTTATTATACCATACTTTGGTTTTGATATCTACCCCTTCAAAAATAAAGTGGTAAATTTTTTTTGAACTTCGTCATTTTTTTATCACTCATGGCGAATAAACATGAAAAAACGCGCACGCCGCGGCGCGGCGACACTTGACAAAGCCGCGGCGTTGGGATATAATAAGCGGTGCTAAAGCATAAAGGATCTCGGCGGGGATTGTCCCCGGCGAGCCGTTCTGCGTTGGCTTACAAGGCGTAAAACAGGTCCCGCGCCGTGCTGCGGCATACCGGGACATTATCTGATATGAAACGGAGCTTCTTATGGCTGATATATTCGAGCTTTTCAAAAAAATATCCGGCGAGAGGGAAACGGCGGAGCGCGAGCCGGTGTCATGGATCATCGCGGGGCTGGGCAATCCCGGGCGCGATTACGAGATAACCCGTCACAATGCGGGCTTTCTTTGCATGGATGTGCTGGCGGACAGATACGGCGCCCGTGTTGACCGTGCAAAATTCCGTGCGCTTTGCGGCGAGGCAACGATATCGGGCAGACGCGTTCTGCTGATGAAGCCGATGACCATGATGAACGCCTCCGGCGAGGCGATACGCGAGGCGGCGGCGTTCTACAAGATCGACCCTGCGCACATACTGGTGCTCGTGGACGACACAAATCTTGCCGTGGGTCAGCTCCGCATACGCCTTCGCGGCAGTGCGGGCGGTCACAACGGACTCAAAAACATCATATATCAACTGAATTCCGAGGATTTCCCCCGTCTGCGGATAGGCGTGGGTGCAAAGCCGCACCCGGATATGGATATAGCGGACTGGGTGCTCTCACGGTTCGATTCCGAGGCGCGCGCCGCGCTGCTCCCCGCCTTTGACGTTGCTGCGGAGGGCTGCGGCATATTTGTGGGCGGCGATACCGACCGCGCAATGCAGCTCTGCAATACACACAGGTAAGAAGGGGCGATGTCGAACATGGAAACCACCGTACAGCGCAGTATATTCACAGGCGCGGTGCGCGCCGATTCGGAATACCGCCAACTGCTTGCCGCCGTCGGCGTACAGCGCCGTGCCAATCCCAAGCCCGTACTCGTTACGGGCCTTTGCGAGGGCGCGTGTGATGCGCTCTCCGCGGCGCTGTGTGAGGATATGCCCGGCGGAAGACCCGCCGTTATAATCTGCCCGGAGGAAAAGGAATGTCTGCGGCTTGCGTCTATCGCGACCTCGCTCGGGCTTCGTGCCGCGTTTTACCCGGTGCGTGATCTCAATTTTTACAACATAACCGCTTCGCGCGAGTTCGAACACAACCGTCTCGGTGTCCTGTTCGGCATCGTCGGCGGGCTTTTTGACGTTATACTCACCACCCCGGACGCAGCTCTCGGCTACACGATGCCGCCGTCGTCGCTCGCGGATAATCTTATTTCCGTCTCGCTCGACGACGGCGAATGCGGCGGCATTTCCGCACTTGTTGACAGTCTTACGGCTGCGGGATATATCCGCGCCGACGCGCCCGGCTCGGAAACGCTCGGTTCCTCCGGTCTTGTTGAGGGTGCGGGACAGTTCGCTGTGCGCGGCGGTATCGTGGATGTAGCCGCGCCGTCAATGCGTATAGTCCGTGCCGACGGCAGCCGTGACGGCGGCGCATTTGCGCTGCGTATCGAATTTTTCGGCGATGAGATAGACCGTATGGGACTGTTCGACACAGCCACACAGCGTGTGACCGAGCAGATAAAGTCGGCGGTGCTTGCCCCGGCGAGGGAGCTTCTTGCAGGCAGGGAAGAGCTGGCGGCGATAAGCGCTGCGGTCAGGACGCTGCGTAAAAAAACAAAGGATCCGCGCGTCGGCGAGGAGCTTGACGGCGAGCTTGCCGCGCTCGATACCGCGATAGCGGCGGGCGGCGAGGTCCGCTTCCTTGATAAATACATTTCGCTCATATATTCCGAAAAATCCTGCCTTCTCGATTATTTTTCGCCGATGTCGCTCTGCCTCATACGCGGCAATGCCGCGGTGTCCGACCGCCTCAAGGCGGCAGAGTGGCATGCGGCGAAGGAAGCTGAGGAGATGGTCGCCTCCGGCGTGATAGCGGGAAAATACGCCGAGTACAGCGCGCCCGCGTTGCGGCTCACCGGCTTCATATCAAAGCACACTACCGTTCTGCTCGATTCGCTCATGCAGGGCATGTCCGGCGCGGAGCTGGGCGGGCTTTACGGCTTCCGCACAAAGCATTCGCTCAGCTGCGCCGGCAACGATGCGCTGCTGCGCGAAGAGCTTGAGGGTTACGTAAAGGGCGGATACCGTGTCGTTCTTATGGCGGGCAGCGAGTCCGCGGCGGCAAATTACGCAGGTCTCCTCCGCGAGTGGGGCTTCAACGCGCGTGATGCCGGGGACGGCAACGCGCTCGACCCGGATACCGTTGACCGCGGAGAGGTCGCGGTGATATCCTCGGCGCCCATCTCGCCGTTTGAGATGACGGTCCCGCGCATTGCCGTTATAACCGTGCTGGCAGATTCACGCGCCGGCTCGGTGTCGGCATCGTCGCGCGCTCGCAAGCGCAAAAAGCGCGAGTCGGCAACAGAGCAGATAATGTCGTATGCCGATCTTTCGGTTGGCGACTATGTTGTTCACGAAACGCACGGTATCGGACGCTATCTCGGCATCACCACCATGGAGTCGGGCGGCGTCACGCGTGATTACATCACCATACAGTACGCCGGCTCGGACAGACTTTTTATGCCGGTGGAAAAGCTGGATAAGGTATCTAAATATATCGGCGCACGCGCCGACGACGATACGCTGCGCCTTTCAAAATTCGGCGGCGCGGAGTGGGGCAAAACCAAGGCGCGCGCAAAGGCTGCGCTGAAGGATATCGCCAAGGAACTGATAAAGCTCTATGCCGAGCGCAGCCGCCGTCCCGGCTTTGCATTCCCGAAGGACGATCAGTTCCAGCGCGATTTCGAATCCGCATTTGAGTACGAGGAGACCTCGGCTCAGCTTGACGCCGCAGAGGACATAAAGGAAGACATGGAAAAGCCACGCCCGATGGACCGCCTGCTTTGCGGCGACGTCGGCTACGGCAAGACCGAGGTGGCTCTGCGCGCGGCATACAAGGCGATAGTCGCGGGCAAGCAGGTAGCGCTTCTCGTTCCCACGACGATACTTGCGCTCCAGCATTACCAGACTGCAACGAGCCGTATGCGCGCGTTTGCGGTAAACGTTGAAATGCTCTCGCGCTTCCGCACCGACAAGCAGCAGAAAAAGATAATCGCCGACATTGAACGCGGCGACATCGACCTTATCATCGGTACTCACCGACTGTTGTCGGGCGATATAAAGTTCAACAATCTCGGACTGCTCATAGTTGACGAGGAACAGCGCTTCGGAGTGGCGCAGAAGGAAAAGATAAAGCAGGCGTCCGGGAATGTCGATGTGCTGTCACTCAGTGCAACGCCCATCCCGCGCACGCTCAATATGGCAATGACGGGCATACGCGATATTTCGGTGCTGGACGAGGCTCCGGGCGACCGTCTGCCTGTCCAGACATACGTGCTCGAGCATGACGATATAATCATAACAGACGCTATAAAGCGCGAGCTGCGGCGCGGCGGGCAGGTCTTTTACCTGCACAATACCGTTGAGACGATAGACGGTATCGCGGCGCAGATAGCGCGCGAGGTGCCTGACGCTACCATCGTCACGGCGCACGGTAAGATGGATAAGGAACGCCTTGAGGAGATATGGGCGGACATGACGGCGGGGAAGATAGATGTGCTCGTATGCACCACGATAATCGAGACCGGCGTTGACGTTCCGAACGCGAACACGCTTATAGTTGACAGCGCGCATCGTATGGGACTTTCACAGCTCCACCAGCTCCGCGGACGTGTCGGACGTTCGTCGCGCCGCGCGTATGCGTATTTCACTTATCCGCGCGGCAGGGCGCTTACCGAGATAGCGGAAAAGCGGCTTGAGGCGATACGCGAGTATGCCGAGTTCGGGGCGGGCTTCCGCATTGCCCTGCGCGACCTTGAAATACGCGGCGCGGGAAGCATCCTCGGCGCCGAGCAGCACGGTCATCTCGACGATGTGGGCTATGATATGTATGTAAAACTGCTCAACGAAGCCGTGCTTGAGGAAAAAGGCGAAAAGCCTGTTGAAAAGACCGAATGCACCGTCACGCTTGCAGAGGACGCATATCTGCCGGCATCATACGTGCCGTCCGGAGCACAGCGCATGGCGCTTTACAAGCGCATAGCGCATATCACCTCGCAGGACGATGCCGACGAGCTTTACGACGAGCTTACCGACCGTTACGGCGAGCCGCCTGCGGCGACCGGAGCGCTGCTCGATATCGCGCTGCTTCGTCATCGTGCCGAGCTGTGCGGCATCACTGCGGTAACGCAGAGCGGAAATGATATACGCATGGTGCCCTCCGAGTTCGACCCGGTGGTGTGGCAGGAGCTTTCGGCTTCCATGCCGTCGCGCCTGCGCGCTTCTCTCGGCTCGACCACATTCGTAACTCTGCGTCTGCGCGGCGGAGAGGACCCCATAGGCATAATTAACAGATTGTTTGAAAAATATATTGAGATTCGGGACAAAGCGGAGTAGACAAAAAAACTGCACGGTGATATAATTATCGTATACGGAATGTTGGACGAACACCCGCAGCGCCGAATGGAAGGATGGATCACATATGAAGAAAAAATCCGCAAGGATAGCCGCATTATTGCTTGCACTCGTTATGCTTGCATGCTCGCTTGCCTCCTGCGCGTCGCGCGGAACGACCGTTATGACGCTCGGTAAGACCGATATAACCGGAAGCATGATAGAATTCTGGATGTCGCGCTATAAAGCTCAGTTCGAATATTCATACGGACAGTCGCTCAAAAGTCTGTACGGACTTTCGTCGATAGACAAGATATGGACCGTGCGTGTAAAGGATGATTCCGCAGAGACATATGACGATCTTTTCAGTTCGTATATCTACGATAATGCAAAGACGTATCTTTGCGCGCTTTATCTGTTTGACCAGTACGATCTCAAGCTGCCGGACGCAACGGTGAAAAGCGTTGACAAGACGATAAGCGAATATGTCACGAATCTGGCTGACGGAAGCAAATCCGAGTTCAACGCGATTCTTGCCGCATACGGCATCAATTCAAAGCTGCTTCGCGAACTTTACCTTGCCGATGAAAAGGTCAGCTATCTCAAGGAATATCTTTTCGGTTCAAACGGCATACAGCCTGTCACCACTCAGCAGCTTGAGGACTACTACGAGAAGAATTATGTCCGCATGAAGCAGGTGTGCGTCTTTATAAACAAAACGCCAAAGCTGTCGGAGGACGGCACCTATGCCACCGATAAGGACGGCAATACCGTGTATACCGAAATGACAGCGGAGGAAAACGCCGTTGCGCGCACAAAGATCGAAGAAGCCATGAAAAAGCTTGAAGGCGGCGAGGACTTTGAAAAGGTGCTTGCCGACTATGATGAGAACAAGGCTGACGACGGCTACAAGAACGGCATTTATATGAGCGCGGAATCTGCGTTCGGGAACGATTCTGACCTTCAGAAGATATATGAAGCGCTCGTGGAAATGAAGGACGGCGAGGTAAAGCAGCTGGAACTTTCAAACAGCCTGCATATCATAAAGAAATATGCGCTCGACAGCGGGGCATATTCAAAGGATGAAAACTCCGACTTTTTCCTTTTTTACGATTCCGGAACACAGAAATATCAGCCGTTTGCGCAGTATGTCAAAACGCCGATATTCATTGATTACATCAAGGAGCGCCTGGACCAGTATTCTGCCGATATAAAGATAAGTAAGGTAAAAGCAAACTACAATTTCTGATGATAGTGCATCCGCAAGAATAAAAACGGATGCCGGTATAGTCCCAAAGGAGCTGTAAAAAACTCAATTTGAGTTTTTTACAGCTCCTTTTCTGATGCAATTTGGGTGGTTTTTTACCCGGGCGTTTTATAAATGGCTTATAGATGCCCGATAGTCGGGCATTTTCCTATCAATATGTATTGACAAAGCATCTGTGCTGTGATATAATAACACCGCAATCGCATAGAAAATCGGGGGTGCTGGCATTTGCCGGCTGAGATGCCTTTGGGCGAACCCTTAACCTGATACGGATAATACCGGCGTAGGTAGCATTTTCGCAGGATCACGCATCCGAAAGAAACTGACCACCGGAGGTTTTCCGTGCGGTCAGTCTTTTTATTTCCGGAGGTTCTTTTTATGAGTCGTACAATGAAAAAAGAACAGATTCATGCCATGACCGAGGCAGCCGTTATGGTGGCTATGGCAACAGTCCTCAGCCTCATCAAATTCAACAAGCTCCCGTTCGGCGGGTCGGTCACATTGCTTTCAATGTTTCCGATCATAGTTTACAGCATCCGCCGCGGGATCGGCAAGGGCGTCTTTGCCGGGTTCGTTTATGCCGTTCTCCAGCTTATTCTGGACATCGGCGAGATAATGACGTGGGGGCTTACGCCCGGCGTGCTCGTTGCATGCTTCTTTATGGATTACCTTATTCCGTTTACCGTCATCGGACTTGCGGGACTTTTCCGCCGTCACGGCTATGCCGGATGGCTCGGAGGAACGGCGCTTGTCATTATGATGCGTTACGCATCGCACTATGTGTCGGGCGTGATCCTTTGGAAGTCTGTCGGCGAGATACTCGGACGCTACATTGACAACACATACCTTTACAGCCTGCTCTACAACGGAACCTTTATGGTCCCCGAGTTTATCTTTACGATGATCGCGGCGGCGGTGTTCTTTGCTCTCCCGCAGACCAAAAAGGTGCTGCTTGAGATGGGACTCAAGGATAAGGTCGCCTGATATCCGCGGATCGAATTAAAAGTCGTATCAAAAATAGTGGCGTAAAAAACTCTGCCGGAGTTTTTTACGCCACTATTTTGCTACTTTATCTGTAAGCCGGGTTCTGTCGTGGACGACCATCTGTCTTTGCGGCGCGTCGCCGCGCCGCTCCGCGGCTTTCGCCGCGTGCCACCCGGGGATATGTGTCGGGCAAACGATCCCCATGCGGTGTTGCTTCGGATAGGGTTTACAGCGGATCCATGTTACCATGGAAACTGGTGAGCTCTTACCTCGCCTTTCCATCCTTACCCGCCGTAAAGCGGGCGGTCTATTTCTGTTGCACTTTCCCGGCAGTCGCCTGCGGCTGACGTTATCAGCTATCCTGCCCTGTGAAGCCCGGACTTTCCTCACGGTATGACCTTTCGGCATGATACCGCGCGGCCGTCTGACAAAGTAGCAGTAACATTATACCACCGCAAAGCTGTTTTGTCAAGCGCGGAAGCTTATCTTACAACGCCTTTGGTGCAGAGCCAGAGCGACCACTCGCGGTAGTATTTACCGTAAACATGCACGCCGTCGCCGCTGTACGGAGCGGTAAGCGCATGATCGGCATCGTCAAAGCGCTCGTTTATATCAATGTAAAACGATGTCTTGTTGTCTGCAAGTGCGGATATGCCGGCGTTTACTTCGTTTATTTTGGCGTTGGTTATATATTT
>CAUABN010000016.1:0-9560 GCA_958427275.1 uncultured Anaerotruncus sp. | reverse complement strand
AATCTCTTTTTCATGATCGTTCCAACCTTTCTGAAATACATAACATACGCCCGCGTCGCACGCCGCGTCACACAGGCTTTATATTATTATAAAGCATTAATCTTCATCTGTCAAGTCTTCCGCGGCAAAAGCAACGGCGGCGCCGGATGGCTCAAGTCAAGCCTCCGTCGCAGCCTGCGATCATTTTATTTATGTGACGTATCCCGTCAGCCGAGCTTTTTTACCTTCTCCCAGCCGGAAACGGTGAGCTTGCGCGCTATGTCAGCCGACTTTTTGGAGGCGTTGACGATAGTGGTTATGCTTCCGCCCTCTTTAACGGCTTTCTGCACCTTGTCGCGCAGTCCTCCCCACTTATAGACCTCGGCAAGGTCGGTATAAATGGTGTCAAGAATGATCTGGATCATTCCGGAGGACTCGATATCCGGCGCGTAGCGGGTCTTTACGCACACCTCGAAGTATGCGGGCGTGACCGTGGTCAGCGACTGCACAGCCATTGCCTCGGTAATGAATGCGGCGCGCTCAAGACGGTCGCCGGTGTTGGACTGCGGGAAGCCGAGGCAGGTGATGCAATAGCCGGTAGTAAAGCTGTAATAGCTGTCCTGCTCAGGATCGTACTTGGGCAGCGGCACAACGCCGACGTCAAGATCGGAATCGCGCAGAGTGATGAGGTGATAAAGCACCTCGGGCATAAAGAGCGACTGCGAATTGCGGAAGTTGTTCATTATCGCAGTGTCGGCGCCAAGGTAGATAGCCTTGTTGCCGGCGGTCTTTGAAACGAGCATATCCGCGATCGAAAGGCTGCGCTCGTTGCCTATGGTTATCTGCGGTATGTCATTCTCATCGTTGCGGCTGATAAGCTCGCCCGATGCCATAAGCATCATAAAGCCGAAGGAGTTCTCGGCGGAAAGACCGTATACCTGCGCCTCGTTGTCGCTCTGACCGGGGACATATGCGCTCTCGATCATCTCAAACATCTTGCCGAGCGTCCACTCATTGCTTTTTACGAGGTCGTAGGGAGACACGAGCTGATTCGCCTCAACGATCTTGCGGTTGAAGAAGGTGCAATATGTCGCCATATTGTCGATGGTGGTTATATCGCCGACCGCAAAGAACTGCCGGCCCGCGATGGACCATGCCTTGTTGCAGGACTGTGACCACCATTTGCCCTCAAGATCGATGCGTCCGATATCGTGCAGATCCCAGAAAAGACCCGCCTGCGCGCTTTCGGCGGCATCGGTAACGCTCATATAAACGGCGTCAAAGCTCTCGTCGCCGGTCATAACAAGGTTTTCGAGCTTTGAGCGGAAGGATGCCGAGCCGCTCTGCATCTCATCGATCTTTACCTTGTATGCTTCTTCGATGAACTTGTTGCGGCGGTAAACGGCGACCTTGAGCGTGTCGGTATCATCCTCTGTCGCGATAAGATCGGACTTTCACAGTCCGTCGTAGTAACGGGAGTAGAAGGTGACGGTATCGCCGCCGAAGTCCTTCTCTCCGAGTACAGAGAGGGCTGTGGGCGTAGTATCGGCAGGAGCCGTTGTCTCCGCGGGTGCGGTAGTGGCTGCCGGGGAGCCTGTGTCCGAGGTGCCGTCACCGTTGCCGGTCTTTGAGCAGCCGGCAAGCACGCCGACTGCGAGGACAAGCGCGATGATGAATGCCGCTGCGCGCAGCGATATTGAATTTTTCATTTCAGAATACCTCTTTTGCCAATGCTGTTATCGGGAGACGCGCGGCGTTATGCGCCGAGCTTTTTGACTTTCTGCCAGTTCGCAACCGTCAGCTTGATAGCTGTCTCCGCGATCTTTTTGGATGTCGCAATGCTCGTGGTAAGGTTCTGACCTTCCTTTACGGCATTCTGCACCTTGTCACGGAGTCCGCCCCACTTATATGCCTCGGCAAGGTCGGTGTAAAGACCGTCAAGTATCAGCTGGATGGTGCCGGATGCCTCGATATCGGGCGCAAAGCGGGTCTTTATGCAAACGTCAAAATATGCGGGTGTAACGGTAGTGAGCGACTGGACGGACATTGCCTCAACAACGAACGCGGCGCGCTCAAGACGGTCGCCGGTGTTGGACTGCGGGAAGCCGAGGCAGGTCACGCCGTAGCAGGTGGTGAAGCTGTAATAGCTTTCCTGCTCGGAGTCGTACTTGGGCGAGGGGACGATGCCGACGTCAAGGTCGGAATCGCGCAGGGTGATGAGGTGATAAAGCACCTCGGGCATAAAGAGCGCCTCCGCATTGCGGAAGTGAGTCATGACATCTTTATCGGAGCCGAGGAATATACCTTCGTTGCCCGCCGTTTTGGTCATGAGCTTATCGACAACGGCAAGGCTGCGCTCGTTGCCTATATTGATCTCGGGGATATCATCCTCGTTGTTGCGGCTGATGAACTCGCCGGTGGACATGAGCATGATGAAGCCGAAGGAGTTCTGCGCCGAAATGCCGTATACGGACGAGCCGGTGCCGTCAAGGCTCGGGATAGTGGCTGCAGTCGCCATTTCGAACATCTTGTCAAGCGTCCAGGTGTTGTTCTTTACGCAGTCGTAGGGGGATTCGAGCTGGTTCGCTTCGGCGATCTTTTTGTTGAAGAAGACGCCGCGCGCCGACATATTGTCAACGGTGGAGATATCGCCGATGGCAAAGAACTGACGGTGACCTATCGACCAGGACTTGTTGCAGGATTGGGACCACCAGCTGCTTTCAAGGTCGATCTGGGAGATGTCGTGCAGATCCCAGAAAAGTCCTGCCTGCGCGCTTTCGGCAGCGTCGGTGACGCTCATATAAACAACATCAAAGCTCTGGTCGCCTGTGCTCACAAGTTTTTCAAGCGCGGGTTTGAAGGAGGCGGTACCGCTCTGTATTTCATCGAGCGTGAAATTGTAGGTCTCCTCAAGGAACTTGTTGCGGCGGTAGACCGCCATCATGAGCGTATCGGTATCATCCTCCGTAGCCATAAGGTCTGAGCGCCAGATACCGTTGTAATAGCGGGAGTAGAAGGTGACGGTCGCCTTTGCAAGGTCCTTCTCGCCGAGAACGGAAAGCGCCGTGGGGGTGGTGTCTGCGGGCTGAGTTTCATCACCCGCGGGGGTCGTCGCATCAGAGTTGGCTACGGGCGCGGTGGTAATGGCGCCGTTACCGTTGTTTAAGCATGAGGCAAATATACCGCATGCAAGTATGAGCGCGAGCACAAGCGCCGCCGCGCGTACAAGTGACAGCTTTTTCATAATCTCCTCCGTTATTTCTTTTCAATAAGTCCCTTGAAGTCGAAGCCGGCTTCCTTGACTGCCTTTTCAACCTCATCCTTGACCACGGGGAGCGAGGAAACGATGTCGATTTTGCCGTCCTTTACTGACGCGACTGCCTTTTCGATTCCGGGAATCTTCTCAAGCAAAGAGGTAATCTTTTTTGCGCAGTTCTCGCACTTCATACCGCCGATATTGAGGCTGTACTCGTGAGTAGCGGCTTCTTTTGCTTTTTTGATAAGATTTTCAAACATAATCCTATACCCTTCTTTCCTGCGCCGTCATCGTTGCACGGCGCATATGTATACATAATAATTTTATCACAATACGGCACGGAATGCAATAGTCCGGAGTGATTTTGAAATGTTATTTTTCCTTTAATATACGTTGAAACATCAGGCAAAGCCCTTGCGTGCGCGCACACGATATGGTATAATATAATTTGTGATAATATTGATATTGTGAGGAATTTCCCTATGAACATCCCCGTAAAAATAAAGCTCACCCGCGGCGCACGCATACCCGAGTACGCCACAAAAGGCTCTGCGGCAGTCGATCTCCGCGCCGCACTTGAGGGCGGCAGCGTGACGCTTGCCCCCGGCGGCAGAGAAAGGATACCCACAGGGCTTGCCATATCGTCCGGCAGAGAGGATATCGTAGCCGTGATCGCGGGGCGTAGCGGACTCGGCGCAAAGCACGGCATCACCCTTTCGAACGGGATAGGAGTCATCGACTCCGACTACCGCGGCGAGATATCGGTAGCGCTGACCAACCACTCGGATGTTCCGTTCACCGTGAACGACGGCGACCGCATAGCGCAGATGATGTTCCTGCCCGTCATATGCGCAGATTTTATTGAATCCGAAACGCTTGACGAGACCGAGCGCGGCGCCGGCGGCTTTGGCTCCACCGGCACAAAATAAACGGAGCGGATACCGATGAAAAGACTGATACTTGCCTCCGCGTCTCCGCGGAGGAGCGAAATACTTCATGCGGCGGGGATACGCTTTACCGTGCGCCCGACCGACACCGACGAGAGCGTGCCCGAGGGGACACCCGCCGCAGAGGCGGTGAGCCTGATTGCCGAACGCAAATGCCGCGCCGCAGCCGCGGCGACGGAGATGCCGGCGGAGGGCGACGAGGTGTACATTCTTGCCGCCGACACCGCAGTGGAATGCTACGGCGAAACCCTCGGCAAGCCCCGCAACCGCGACGACGCGCGCCGCATGCTTGCAATGCTGGCGGGCTGCGGCAGCGCCGTACACACCGGCTTTTACGTGATAAGACTGTCCGACGGCGCATCAGCCGGCGGCTGTGAAACGACATACGTCACCTTTGACGGCATGACCGATGCCGAGATAGAGGACTACATCTCCACCGACGAGCCATACGACAAGGCGGGCGCTTACGGCATTCAGGGACGTGCATCGCTGTACATTCCCGGCATAACGGGCGACTATTTCAACGTCATGGGACTGCCCATCCACGCCATTTACGCGCTTTTGCGCGACACCTTCGGCGTAAGCATGACAGAATTCAGATAAATCTAAATCGCAAGGAGAGCGAACATGGCAAAGCACATAGGAATAGACCTTGGAACAGCCAACACGCTTGTTTATATGAAGGGCAAGGGGATAATACTGCGCGAGCCTTCGGTGGTCGCCATCAACCAGCTCACCAAAAAGGTGGTGGCTGTGGGCGGCGATGCAAAGCGCATGCTCGGAAAAACTCCGGGCAATATAGTCGCATATCCACCGCTGAAGGACGGCGTTATTGCCGACTTTGACGTTACGGCAAAAATGCTGCACCACTTTTTTGCAAAGACCGCCGCGGACAGCATATTCTCCGCGCCTTCGGTGATAATATGCATCCCGCACGATGTCACCGAGGTCGAGCGCCGCGCCGTTGAGGACGCAACGTTCGAGGCGGGCGCCAAAAGCGTGGCGCTGATAGAAGAGCCGATTGCCGCCGCCATCGGCTCCGGTCTGCGCATACACAGTCCGCGCGGCTCCATGATAGTGGATATAGGCGGCGGAACGACAGAGGTAGCCGTGCTGAGTCTCGGCGGCGTGGTGGTATCGCGCTCGCTGCGCACCGCCGGCAATGAGATCGACGATGCGATAGTGCAGTTCATGAAGCGCGAATACCAGGTGCTTATAGGCGACGGCACCGCAGAGGCGCTGAAAAAAAATATCGGATCGGTCTATCCCGGTCTTGACCGCGGTGAGATGGAGATACGCGGGCGCAATCTGCGCACCGGACTTCCCGCTGTCATGACGCTCACCTCGGCGCACATGCGCGCCGCGATGAAGCCGCAGATAGACCAGATACTTGACACCGTTTGCTCGGCGCTGGAGGCAACGCCGCCCGAGCTGAGCGCCGACATTTACGATTTCGGCATAATGCTCGCAGGAGGCGGCGCGCTACTCGGCGGGCTGGCTCCGCTGCTTTCGGAGCGCACCGGAGTGCGCGTTACCGTTGCAAAAAAACCGCTTGACAGCGTAGCTCTCGGCATCGGCAGGGTCATTGAGACCGGCATGCCGGGCGTTGTGAATTACAGAGCAAGATAAAGATGACTGATGGCGGCGGGTACCGTCCTGCCACCGGCTGCTTCGTTTCGGTGAGTTGTAATGAATATTTTCAAAAACAAATTTTTCATAACAGTTCTTGTGGTCGCACTGCTTTTGTCCATAGTCCCGACCGTGCTGACGGCAATGGGACAAGGCTCATATGTGCGCCGCGCGCTCGCCACGGCGGCGCAGCCCTTCAGCTGGCTTTTTACCAAGGCGGGAGAGGGACTTTCCGGCTTTTCGGTCTATTTTACCGAGCTGAAGAGCCTGCGCGAGGAAAACGCCGCCTTGCGCGAGCAGCTTGACGACTACCGCGACCGCATATACAACGCAAAAATGCTTGAGGAAGAAAACCGCTGGCTCTCCGATTACCTCGGGCTGAAAAAGGAACACAGCGATCTTCTGTTTGAGGAAGCATCGGTGATAGGCAGAGAATCCGGCAATTACAGCACGGTATACACCCTCTCGCGCGGCACGCTGCACGATATAAAGGTCAACATGCCGGTGATAACCGAGGACGGCGTTGTGGGGTATGTCACCGAGGTCGGTCCCACCTGGTGCCGCGCGGTGTCTATAATCGAAACGGCGTCCGCCGTAGGCGCATACGTCGAGCGCTCCGGCGAGCTGGGGCTTGTGGAAGGCTCTTTCGACCTGCGTTTTGACGGCAAATGCAGGATGGTGCGCCTCTCCGCCGACGCCGACGTGCGCGAAGGCGACCGCGTACTGACCTCCGGACTTGGCAGCATCTATCCGCGCGGTCTGTTTGTGGGCGAGGTCGAGTCGGTCAGCGCCGACCCGTACAGCCGCACGCTCACCGCGGTGCTGAAGCCGAGAATAGATTATTCTTCGCTTGTAAAAGTGATGATAATAAAAGACTACACTATTTATTCCGAGTAAGATAAGGAGAAAAGACCATGATAAGAACAGCCATGATAGGCTTTGGCGGTATCGCACAGGGTCACAAAAATGCACATCTGAAATTTGAAGCGGAGGGCAGAGAGCGCCTCGTCGCAGTCTGCGATATCGACCCCGAGCAGGTCAAGCGCCGCGTCAAAATAAACCTTGAGGAAGCGTCCGAGGTCTCGGGCGGTCACTTCAACGTATACACAGACTACAACGAAATGCTGGAGAAGGAAGAGATAGACCTTGTGGACATCTGCGTTCCCTCATTCCTGCACGCAAAGATAGCCACCGAAATGCTTGAGCGCGGCTACAACGTGCTTTCCGAAAAGCCGATGGCGCTCAATTCCGCCGACTGCGAGCGCATGCTCGTCGCCTACGAAAAAGCAAAGGAAAACGGCAAGTACCTTATGATAGGTCAGTGCCTGCATTTTTATCCGCAGTACGAATATCTGCGCGACTGCATTGCCGACGGACGCTTCGGCAAGGTGACGAGCGCCGTGTTCCAGCGTCTTTCCGGCATTCCCATGTGGTCATGGCAGAACTGGTACTGGGACTACGAAAAGGCGGGCGGCGTTATCACCGATATGCAGATTCATGATGTCGATATGGCGCGCTGGCTATTCGGCGAGCCTACATGGTGCGAATGCCGCGCATCGAGCAAGTACACAAAGTTCGACAACTCGCACGTTACGCTGGGCTATGACTTCCCCGTCACCTGCCTCGGCGACTGGACGCTGCGCGGCGTAAAGTTCAGCATGTCCTTCCGCGTCGGATTTGAGGGCGCGAGCGTGATCTACGAGGCCGGCAAGCTGACGGTCTACCCCGCCGACGGCTCCGAGGCATACGAGCCGGACTACCAGCACCCCAACACCGGTATCGCCGGAGAGATAGACTACCTCCTCACGCTTATCGGCAACGGCGGCAAGAACATAAAGAACACACCCGTAAGTGCATACAATACGATAAGACTCACCGAGGCTCTGCGCGCGAGCGCCGAGGCTGGCGGCGAGCGTATGTATCCCACGTTTGTTGACGAGGACCGCGCCTGATCCGCGGATAAATCAAAAAGCTTGAGGAACGGCAAGCGAGCTACGGCAGCCCCGGCGCCCGCTTGCCTCCTCCGAAAGGAAGAGTGCCGTGGAATTCAACGAAAAACCGAATACGAATATCCCCACGTTGCGCATGGCGCTCAAAATGGCTTTTTTCGCCTTTCTGATTTTTCTGTGCGCGGTGCTCCAGACCTCATTTTTTTCAAGGGTGAGACTTTTCGGGGCAACGCCGGATATCACGCTTGCGCTCGTTATGGGGCTTGCCGTGTTTGACGGCGAGCGCACCGGCGCCGCGCTCGGTATATGGGCGGGCGTAGCGGCTGACGCTCTCGGCGGCGCAACACTGCTGTTTTTCCCTCTTTTCTACATGCTCGCCGGCTACCTTGCCGGCATTGCGGTGCGTACCCTGCTGGGCAAGAACTTCCCCTCGTGGGTAGTGCTATGCTTTGCGAGCTATGTCTGTCGCGCGATAATATCGCTGATACTTACTGCGATATCGGCGGACTCGGCATCCCTCAGCTTTTCGCTGGCGCTGCGCCGGGTGATACTGCCCGAATTTGCAAGCTCCTTCCCGCTTGCTATGCTTTTTTACTTCTTTGCGCGGCTCGTGTGCCGCCCATTCCACAAATCAATGGAAATGACATGAAAGGAATACCGCTATGAATGATCAAAGCACCGAAAAAGAGACACGCCCGGACGACGGCCTCGGCGGCGCGCGCCGTGCATTCACCGTGCTCGGACTCGCCTATTTCACCATGGTGGTGATAGAATATCTTTTCTCCTACGGACTCACCTTCATAGGACGACGGTATTTTCCCGACTTTGCCGCGACCGAGCTGTTTTACTGGCTCTCCTCAAGCGGCGTGATATATGTGTTCGCAATGCCCGCCGCATGGCTCATAATGCGCGCTCTGCCGCGCCGCCCCATACTGCCTGCCGCGGAGGACGGCACTCTGCGCCGTCCCGCGCGTCTTGGCGGTTTTGACTTTTTTATCGCCATGCTTATGGCGCTCGGCATCATGCAGGTCGGGAACGCCGTGGGAAATGTTATAAACATAATACTCACGGCAGTCACGAGCAATTCCTCGCTTTCCGGCTTAAACACGTTAATGACAATGAACCCCGTTGCGACCTTTGCGGTCGTGGTCGTGATAGGACCGCTGGCAGAGGAGCTGATCTTTCGCAAGGTGATCATCGACCGCATGTCCGCTTACGGCGCACCGGTAGCCGCACTTATGTCGGCAATGGTGTTCGGGCTTATCCACGGCAATATACAGCAGTATTTTTACGCCTTTGCGGTCGGACTTTTATTCGCCTTCATCTACCTGCGCACCGGAAACATCCGCATGACGATACTCATGCATATGTGCGTGAACTTTTTCGGAGGCTTTGTACCGTCGATGCTCCTGCGTATCATTGACATAGACGAGCTGACAAAAACGCTCGCAAGGCTTGCCAATGCCTCCACCGACTCCCCCGAAGCCTTAAATGAATATATATCGCTTCTGACCTCGATATATCCCTCTCTCATGATGATCTACACATGGTCGCTCACCATGTTCGGTCTTGGCTTAGTTGGCGTGTTTTTTCTGATATCCGAGCGCAAAAAGCTCACCCTTGCCCCCTGCCGCCCCGCCGAGACTGCGATCCCGCGTGAAAAGCGTGGCGAGGTGATATTCCTCAACATCGGAATGCTTCTGTTCATCGCCGCAATGGCAGCCGTGCTTGCGCTGAGTCTGTTCCTGTAAGCCGGCGGGCAGCGCGATACCGCTGAAAAAACGAAAGGAGATGCCGCAA
>CAUABN010000015.1:0-9583 GCA_958427275.1 uncultured Anaerotruncus sp. | reverse complement strand
CACGGGTTACTGTCAGAGACTTTGAGGCCCTTGATAGGTCTTGCGGACACGGAATTACAACCTTGCAGGACTTAGAAGAACCTTATGAAGTATGGAAGGTAATGCTTGAACTTTCTCAGGAAGTTGGGCATCGCCTCTATACATACAACAAGAAAGCAACAGGCATATATGACGCAGCAAACTACCGCCATTATCCATCATGCTTATCTGGCTCATGTACGGCAAAAGCGACGGTATGCGCGGAAACTTTTCCACTAACTATCAAAACACCGGGCGTGAGCTGATGACGCCGGACGAGGTACGGCTACTGGATAACCGGTACGCGATCCTGTTTATCCGCGGAGAACGCCCGGTCTTGGATTTCAAGTACGACCTGCTGAAGCACCCGAATCTGGCACTGACCGCAGACGGAGATCGGGCAAATGCGTATGAACACGGTGTCAGAAAGCCGGAGGGAGTCCGCGTTGAGGTTGTGGACATTTCGGCATACCCCGGCAAGACGGTCAAGGACTTTCCGGAAATTGATGAGTATATCGCCGACATGGAAGCCTTTGACGATGCAGACCTTGAGGTCTATCTGGAATTTTTGCAAAATGAAAGGAACAAAGAGAATGAAAAACAAAAAGAAAATGCCTCTTAAGGCAAGAAAATTTCTGAAGGTGTGGGTGACGGCAGTTTTGGTCATCTTCGTTATTGGTGCTATGGCACTGACCTGCTTTGCGGCAGAGGATGATCCGATTACGGTGGTCAACAACCTTTCCGACTTCATGTTCGGGCTTGTCCGCGCGGTTGGTATGATTATGCTCGGATTTGCCGTTGTACAGATCGGGCTATCTCTCAAGAGCCACGACCCGTCACAGAGAGCGAACGGTTTTCTGACGCTTGCGGGTGGCGTCGTCATCACCTTTGCGAAAGAAATTCTCAATCTGATTACGGGCGGCTGACGCCCGTATGAGGAGGTGAGAGGTTTGAAAAAAGCCTACGGCTCTTTTCAAACACGAAGGTTGGTGTCTTGGCGGTTTGAACAACCGCCATTCCGACAGAGCCGGAACCGACACAACCTTCCGAATTGTTTGGAAAGGAATGATTATCAATGAGTAACAACTGGATCGTTGAGAATATCCAAAACGCCCTCGACACCTGGAACGACAAACTGAACGAGATATGGCGGCTGCTTTCGCAGTCGCCTACCGAGTTCAAGGGTGGCACGGTATGGAATGTCATGGTAAACATCAACGGGACGCTCAAAGCAGTTGGTTATGCGCTTTTAGTGCTGTTCTTCCTGATGGGCATCATGCGGCATTACAATTCCATGCAGGAGATCAAGCGCCCGGAACAGGCACTCAAGCTGTTTATCCGGTTTGTGCTTGCGAAAGCAGCGGTCACATGGGGGCTGGATCTGATGATGGCAATGTTTACGATTGTACAGGGCATCATTTCTAAAATTATGGCTTCCTCCGGCATTGGCGGCAGAAGCGGAATCTATCTGCCGGGTGAGATGATAAAGACCATAGAGGATTGCGGCTTTTGGGAGAGCATTCCGCTGTGGGCAGTAACGCTGATCGGCAGTCTGCTGATTTGGGTGCTGTCCTTTATCCTGATTCTCACGGTGTACGGGCGGATGTTCAAGCTCTTTATGTATGCCGCAATCGCGCCGATTCCGCTGTCGTCATTTGCAGGGGAGGAGACGGGGAACATCGGCAAGAGCTTTCTGAAATCCTTTGCAGGCGTATGTCTGGAGGGCGCGATCATCATGCTTGCCTGCGTCATCTATTCGCTGTTTGCGTCAGCTCCGCCGTCTGTCAGTACCGGTGCCTCGGCAATTACTCAGGTCTGGACTTATGTCGGGGAGATCGTATTCAATATGCTTGTGCTTGTCGGGACAGTGAAGCTGTCGGATCAGGTTGTGAGTAAGATGCTTGGAATCTGACGACGGAAAAATATTTCAAAAAAACCTTGGTGCAATGTATTGCTTTTGTGCGCACAATGGTGTATAATATGGATGAACCTAAGAAAAAGGGAGGTCATAGCTATGGCTACGAAATCAGCAAATCTGTATGCACGGATAGAGCCGGATGTCAAGGAGCAGGCGGAAACCATTCTTGCCGCGCTCGGTATTCCTGCATCCAACGCAATCACGATGTTCTATAAGCAGATCATTTTACAGAATGGTCTACCGTTTGATGTAAAGTTGCCCGCTCCGAGAGTTCCGGATGTCAGCAAACTGACCGAGACGGAGCTGAACGCAGAACTGGAGAAAGGATTTGCGGATATTGCGGCAGGACGGACGCAGAAAGCGGATGAGGCGTTTGCGGATATTCGTCGGGCAAGAGGGATATGACATTTGAAGTTCGTCTTTCCAGTCAGGCGAAGCAGGATCTCGGTGATATTTACGATTATATTGCCCACGACCTGCAAAACCCGTTTGCTGCAGAGGGATTGCTCGGAAGATTGGAAAAAGCCATTCTGAGTCTTGACGAAATGCCGGAGAGATATCGCGCTTATGAAAAAGAGCCGTGGCACAGCCGTGGACTTCGGGTGATGCCGGTGGAGCGCTATATTGTGTACTACACTCCGGACGCCGAGAGTCGGATTGTTCGTATTGTTCGCGTTATGTATGGCGGACGGGACACAGAGGCACAGCTGAAGCAAACAAATTAAACGAATATGGAATGAAAGAAAGTCGTTATCTATGAGATAGCGGCTTTCTTTTTTGGAGAAACAATGGAAATTAAAATCAACAAAGAAAGGAGGATAAGGAGGGAATGTTCTTTGCCTACTCCGAAATCCTGAATACCTTTGATGCCGGAGCTATGACCAAGATTACGGTCAACAACCGACGACTGAATCAGACCAAGTTCCGCGAAAACAATATGCTGGAGCTTCAGGGAGATTCGCTTGACAAATACCGCAACGAATATAACCGTATTCTCGCGGGCAATGCCAATCTGTCAAACGGCATTACACAGGACAAGTACCTGACGGTTACGGTGGAAAAGAAAACGGAGGAAGAGGCGCGGGCGTATTTCAACCGTATCTCTGCCGAATTTGCGGCGTTGTTCGCAAAGCTCGGCTCTAAATTTGAGGAGATCACATCAGAAGAAAAACTCCGCATCCTGTTTGACTTGAGGGTATAAGTGGGATGCTAAACACGATCATGTCTACGGCTCTTACACGCGCCGTTGCGTACCGTATGGTATGCGGCTTTGCGGCTGACGAGCTGCTCGGCGGCGTTACCACTATCCGTACAGTCGGCGGACTCGGGGATTTTGACACCCGCCTGCGTGACTAAATAGCCGCCGGTCGGCGCGACGGACCGCGCATTCTTGCCGCCAACCGCGGCATATCCGTGCCCGGCGGGCACATGGCGGGTTCTGTCGCTATTGCCGCACACAGTATAGACGAGGCTCTGGCGCATCTTGAAAGATCAAAGAAAGAGGGCGTTGACCTTATAAAGCTGATGATAACGGGCGGAGTGTTGGACGCCAAGGAAAAAGGCGTTCCGGGCGAGCTGAAAATGGCGCCCGAAATGGTCCGCGCCGTATGCGACCGTGCGCACGAGATGGGATACATCGTTGCGGCTCATGTGGAATCGCCGGAGGGCGTGCGCGTTGCGCTTGAAAACGATATACCGGTCATTCTCAGCGTTCCGCTGCCCCATGTCACCGGAAGCTCCAGATAATCACTTATCCGTCTCAGATCGCCGAGCGTGCCGAGGATACTTGACAAAGGGGATATGGTGGTGGTCACATGGATATCGTCTGCGCTTATCCCGTAGGAGGAGAGTATTATGCGCATATGCGGCAACTGTGCGCACCTGCGACAGGGACTCACCGTCCGAGTATTCAAACTCGATGGCTGAAATATCATCGTAAAGACCGCGCAGGCTTCTGCCCTCAACGCGGTCAAGCGCCACGCTGGATTGATTCGTCGGCAGGCAGACGGATGCCGCGGCGCATACGATGAGCGCGGCAATCATGACCCGGAATGCCGGCTTTTTGTAGCTCAGCACGCGCCGCACGCGCGCCTTCACGCCTGTCTCTCCAAAGGCGAGCGGGCATGCCGCGGTCATATCGTTAGCTTTTTCTTCATTTGATCCCATCCGTATGGTGATTGCGCAGCATGTGCCGGAATGTGGGCGCACGCCGGGCACACGCAAAAATTGGTTTCGCATCTATTATCTCATATCTGCTCGTAAAAGTCCATAGAGTATAATGCTTTTTTCGTAAAAATATCGGGAGCGGCTCGTGCGGCGAGTCGCTCCCTTAATGTGTTTTTGTTTATATTCCGACGGTGTATTATGCGATTATCTTATCGCTGTCGCGGAATTGCAGGCGGTAAAGTCCGGCGTAAACGCCGTCGCGCGCCATAAGCTCGTCATGCGTGCCTTCCTCGGCTACATGACCGTTCGATATGACCGCTATCATATCCGCGCTGCGGATGGTCGAAAGCCTGTGCGCCACGACTATCGTGGTGCGCCCGCGGCACAGCTCGTCAAGTGCCTGCTGGATAAGTATCTCGGTCGTGTTGTCAAGCGCCGAGGTCGCTTCGTCAAGGATAAGTATCGCGGGGTCCTTAAGAAATACGCGCGCTATGCTGAGGCGCTGCTTCTGACCGCCGGAAAGACGGACTCCTCGCTCGCCTATCTCGGTGTCGTAGCCGTGCTCAAGCGACATCACCCAGTCGTGGATGTTTGCGCGCCGCGCCGCCTCGATCACCTCATCATCGGTGGCGTCAAGCCTGCCGTACAGGATGTTGTCGCGTATCGAGCCGTTGAAAAGAAAGACATCTTGCTGAACTATACCTATGTTCTTTCGCAGTGAGTCAAGAGTCACATCGTTGATATCCTTGCCGTCAATGCAGATCCTGCCGCCGCTTACCGGGTAAAAGTGCGGAATGAGGTGGCATATCGTGGTCTTGCCGCCGCCCGAGGGACCGACAAGCGCCAGCGTGCTTCCGTGCGGCACGTGCAGATCTATACCGTGCAGTACATTGGACGAGTGCGCTTCGGGGTCTGCGGAGGCGTATGAGAATTCCACATTTTCGATGTCTATGTCACCGCGAACGCGCCCCATGTCCTCGGCATCCGGCTTTTCGGCTTCGGGTTCAACGTCCATTATCTCGCAGAAACGTTCAAAGCCGGTCACGCCGTTCTGGTACTGTTCCATGAAGTTGATGAGCGTGGTGATGGGAGAAATAAAGAGGTTTACCGAAACGATAAAGGCGGAGTAATCGGCAAAGTCTATCCTGCCTGCGTAGAGGAATATGCCTCCGGCGATGAGGATTATAACGTTGAATACATCGGTGATAAAGGTGGATGAGGAATGGAATGCCGCCATTGCGCGGTATGCGCGCCGGCACGCCTCATAGAACTGGGTATTGCCGACTTCGAATTTCTCCATTTCCTTTTCGGCATTGGTGTAGGCTTTTGTAACGCGTATGCCGGAGATACTGCTTTCGATGGCGGCGTTTATCACGGCATTGCTTTTGCGGCGGTCGGCAAATGCCTCGCGCATCTGGCGGCGCAGGCGCAGGGAAACGAACAGCAGCACCGGAACGCAGGCAAAAATGATAAGCGTCAGCCACACGTTTATCATGCAGAGGTAAATGAACGAGCCTATTATCATTACCGTGCTGATGATAAGATTTTCGGGACCGTGGTGTGCCAGCTCGCAAACGTCAAACAGGTCGCTCGTAAGTCTGGTCATTATTTTGCCGGTCTCGTGATCGTCATAGAAGGAGAAGGGCAGCCGCTCAAGGTGCGCAAACATATCGCGGCGCATCTGCGCCTGCATGGCGGTACCTATCATGTGTCCGTCGTACTGAACGAAATAGCGGAGCATGAGGCGAAGCACGTAAAGTCCGAGCACGATAAGTCCGGCGTATACCACGCCGCGGAAGTTTTTATTGGGGATGAGGTCGTTCAGCATACGCCGTGTGACTACGGGGTACACCATGCCTATCACCGAGATAAGGAGAGAGGCAAGCATATCCATTGCAAACATGAACTTGTGCGGCTTGTAGTATGCGATAAAGCGTTTCAACATGATGATTTTTTGGGATCCCTTCCTGTTTTATAATCAGTGTCCGGCGGCTTCCTGCTCGCGGTGCTGTTTTACAAGGGCAACGTTGCGTTCGTGTCCCGCACGTGTCTCGGCATACAGCATAAAGCGGTTGGTGTCGGTCACAAAGAAGTAGTTGGAGCTTTCCGCATCCGGCGAGAGGGCGCAGGTCAGCGCCTGATATGACGGGTTGCATATTGCTCCGGGCGGCAATCCGTTGGCAACGTAGGTGTTGTAGGGGCTGTCGAAATTAAGCTGCTCGGCTTTTATCTCGGCGGGCTTTTCACCCTTCGCAACGAGCCACGCATAAACGGTCGTGGCATCGCATTCAAGGTGCGGATAGTCTGAGGGCTTGTTAAGGCGGTTGTGTATTACCGCCGATACCTTGTCAAAGTCGGAGGCGTAATAGGCTTCCTTTTCTATTATAGAGGCTATCGTGACTATCTGGTCAACGGTAAAGCCGCTTTTTTCGGTGTATTCGCGCAGCTGGCGGTTGTATACCTCGTCAAAACGGGCAAGGAGCTTGTTTATATAGTAGCTCTCCGAGTTGTCGGTGTAAAAATCGTAGGTGTCGGGGTAGAGGTAGCCCTCAAGCCGGTAGTGACGCCCGCCGCTCATGTCGATGTCGTTTATGAAGTCATAATCGTATTCGCCGTTGTTTATCGCGTCGACAAAGCCCTCGCGCGTGCCTATGCCGTTTGAGGTGAAAAGCTCGATTATATCATCAACATTGTAGCCCTCGGGGATAGTCAGGCGCTTTGTTGTGCGCGTTGAGCGCGGGCGCAGATTGATAAGCAGCTCATCGTAGTTCATCATACCGTTTACGGTGTGCGTGCCCGCAACAAAAGCGTATTTTTCGGGGTTTTCGGCGATGTATCTGTCAACATGCTTCAGCTTTGAGTAAAGGCGGAACAGCCACGGATATTTTATCACGCCGTCCTCGGCGAGTATTTCGGATATATCGGCGGCGGAGGCGTACTCCGGGACCTCTATCTCCACCTCCTCGCTGCTTTTTACGAATGCGTACATATCGTTGGCGCAGCTTATGGCAAAAAAGGCGAGCGCTCCCGAGACGATTATGATAAAGCTGATGTACAGCACCGTTTTGAGCACAGCCATTATGGTGCTTGACGTTTCGGTATATCCCTGCTTTTTGGTGGTATCCTCCGTCATCCACGCGGGCGGCGCGGCTTCACGGCGGCGCGTGTGGCGTTCCGGGGCGTTCTTTTTTTCACTCCGGTCATTCTTTTTCAACATTTTTATTTACCTTTTTGTTTTTGATATAAAGTGCGGTACTGCGGGTTTACCGTGTAAACAGCATCACCGCGATATAAAACAGGTAGCAAAGAAGCGCCGAGGGCGCAAGAAAGGCGCGTGCGTTTCCCGCAAATGCGCGCCGCAAGGGAGAGAGTGCGGCATCCTCCGAGCCGGGGGGAGGCAGGCGGTAGTCGGAGGAAAGGTTGCGGTCGGCATACGAGCTGTAAAGTCTTGCGCATTCGCCGCAGAATACGAACATTGAGATGAGAAACAGCAATCCGATGATAAGAAAGTAAAGGGGTTTTCCGCCGGCATCATACACGGTGCGCCAGAGAGGAGTGCCGAATACCGATATCAGGTTGTAGCCGAGATGAACGGCAAACGCGGCAAAAAACGATCTTGCGGCGTAAAGCGTCAGCGCGAGCAGAAGCCCCGAAAAGAGGTACACCGGCAGTGAGCGCAGGTCAAAGTGGAGCATTGCGAACCATACCGACGTAAGCACCACGGCGCTGAAGCTGCCGCCCGATTCATATTCGGAGCAGAGCAGCGAGCGAAAAACGAATTCCTCGCAGAATGCAGGCAGCGCGGCGTAAACGACGGCAAGATAGAGCGTGCTTCCCGCACCGTTGACGGCGGGAGCGGAGAATGCGCCGTAAAGCGTAAAAACATTTGAAAATGCCTCGTATCCCGACACTGCATACTCAAACAGCAAAGCTCCCGTTGCGGCGGCAACGGTCGCGGATATGATAAGCAAAAGATGATTCACCCCGAAGGGGAAAATGCGCAGTCTGCGCCACTTTACGCGGCAAAGGCGCATATAGATCCCCGCCGGCAGCATGAATATCAGTACCTGCACCACAGTCAGCAGTATGATCTCGTTGTCGCGGTCAAATATCAGCGGTGAGAGCAGTCTTGCCGCCACAAGCAGAACAAAAATGCAGAAAACGAGCAGCGGCGCGGTTATCGTGGGTGAAAAGCGCCGTTTTTCGGCTTCCGGCGCAGGTGTGTTTCCCGACAGCTCGGACGGCATGACCGGAGCTGTCGCTTCACCGGGATCGGATGTGCGTGGCGCGTTTTCCGCGCCGTCATGACCAATATTACGGTTGCGGTTTTCCGTTGTCGTCACCGCCTTTCATCGTCAGTGGAGCATTATGTCAGTCGGCTATTATGCCGTGACGTATCGCATCTGCTTTTTCTTTCCCGCACAGCTCGGCGGTAATGGCAAGTCCGAATTCCACGGCAACGCCCATTCCGGCGGCGGTTATGCGGCGGCGGTCGCAAACAACATTGCCGACGCCTGTCACGGCTCCGCGAAGTTCGCCCTCAAAGCCGGGGTAGCAAGTGGCGCGGTATCCGTCAAGATAACCGCGGTGCCCGAGCACCATAGGTGCGGCGCATATGGCGCAGAGATAAGCGCCGCACGCATCGGCGGCGGCAAGCGCCGCGTCCACGACAGGCGAGGCGTCAAGATTGGATGCACCGGGCATTCCGCCGGGCAGTATCACGGCTTCAATATCGGTGAATTTCACCTCGGCGTCCGAGCGGTCCGCCGTAACGGTTATGCCGTGCGCTCCGGTTACCTGCCTGCCGCCTATGCCGACGGTGGTGACAGCCTTGCCTGCACGACGCAGAATATCAAGAGGGGCTAACGCCTCTACCTCTTCAAATCCGTTTGCAAGAAAAAGATATATCATTTGTGACTCCTTTCGGAAAAAAACATGATCGTTAAAAATGCGGCTCAGTCCTCGCCCATCGAGCAGTAGAAGGACGCTTCGTCGGTCAGCCGCGCGGCGCGGGGCGTCAAGGGCAGAATAAGACCGTGCGCGTGCGGGTCGGCGGGGATGATATGCTCTGCCCGGCAGCCGGGAATGTATTCGTATACTTGGCGCGAGCCGCCCGATTCGGCTCCGCAAAGCAGATAAGAATCGCCGATGCGAAAACTCTCGTATGACGCGCGGATGTATGAAATGAATCCGTCGGAGGGCATAAGCACGCCTCGGCGGCTGACAGGCGGGGGCATTTCCGCGCGCACAAGAAGTCCGCGTGAGTCGGCAACGGTGAAGCGCGGTATGCTTATATTGCCGCGGTAGCCGTATCTTTTGTATGTCTCGCCGAGCCGCTCATCTGCGGGGACGAGCACGGTAAAATCCGCTCCTTCGCTTTCGGCGATCCGGCGCGCCGTGGCGCAAAGCAGACGGAAGCCGCCCATGCCGCGATATTCCGGTAGCACGCCCACAGCAAAAAGGTATAGCCCGTGCATTCCG
>CAUABN010000014.1:0-10004 GCA_958427275.1 uncultured Anaerotruncus sp. | reverse complement strand
CGGTGTGCATTCACCATATGCACGAATATATGCATCATTATGCACAGCAATTTGTATTATATGCACGTTTGCTTGGCGTATATACACAAAATATCGCATATAATCAATAAATATTCATTACGCCCCTTGACAAACCGGATTTTTGATGTATAATAATACACATGATGAAACACAACCATTCCGGAGGACAGGAAAAATGATAAACAAAAAAGACATCAAAAAAGTTGTGCTTGCCTACTCGGGCGGGCTTGACACCTCTATAATCATACCGTGGCTCAAGGAGAACTACAACAATTGCGAGGTCATAGCGGTCTCGGCTGATGTCGGTCAGGCTGACGAGCTTGACGGACTTGAAGAAAAAGCGCTTGCGACAGGCGCCTCCAAGCTGTACGTTCTTGACCTTACCGACGAGTACGTTGACGACTACATAATCCCCACCATGAAGGCGGGCGCAAAATACGAGGAATACCTGCTTGGTACCAGTCATGCGCGTCCATGCATTGCCAAACACCTTGTTGATATCGCCAAAAAGGAGGGTGCCGATGCCATAGCGCACGGCTGCACCGGCAAGGGCAACGACCAGGTGCGCTTTGAACTCACGATAAAGCACTTCGCCCCCGAAATGCCGATAATCGCTCCGTGGCGTGAGTGGAGCATCAAATCGCGTGAAGAAGAAATAGATTACGCCGAGGCGCACAATGTGCCGCTGAAAATAAACCGCGAAACGAACTATTCCAAGGACAAGAACCTCTGGCACCTTTCGCACGAGGGACTTGACCTTGAGAACACCGGCAATGAGCCGCAGTACGAGAAAAAGGGCTTTCTCGAAATGGGCGTTTCACCCGTGGACGCCCCGGATGCCCCCACATACGTAACACTTGATTTTGAAGCGGGCGTTCCCGTGGCGCTTGACGGCGAAAAAATGAGCGCCAAAAACATTATACTCAAACTCAATGAGCTGGGCGGCAAAAACGGCATCGGTATTCTCGACATCGTTGAAAACAGACTTGTGGGCATGAAGTGCCGCGGCGTGTACGAAACACCCGGCGGAACGATACTTTATAAGGCGCACTCGGTGCTTGAAACGCTCTGCCTTGACAAAATGACAATGCACGAAAAGGAAAAGCTGGCAATAACGTACGCCGAACTTGTATATAACGGTCAGTGGTTCACACCTCTGCGCGAGGCGCTTGCGGCATTCGTTGATAAAACGCAGGAGCGCGTTACCGGCAAGGTAAAGCTGAAGCTCTATAAGGGCAATATCATAAACGCAGGCGTGTGGAGCCAATATTCGCTTTACAGCGAGCAGATTGCCACATTCGGCGAAAGCGACTACGACCAGACAGACGCTAACGGCTTTATCAACCTCTTCGGACTGCCCGTAAAGGTGCAGGCGCTCTCCGATGCAGGCAAGCTGCTGTAAAAAATGAAAAATTCCCGCATGGGAAAACGGAGGAAAAATGATGACCGCAACTGAATTCCCCTGCGGGGCAAACGATAGCTGTACCGAAAAGACCCAAAACCGACAAATGCCCGACAACAATGTTGATGTTCAGATGAATCAATCCGGCGACAGTAGATCGGAATTCGCACTCTCCCCATCATCGGGGTATACGGATGCGATTCAGCAGAAACCTCACCCGAGTCCAAAAAAAATGTGGGCGGGGAGGACGGAAGGGATGACCGACGCGACCGCGGATGACTTTAATTCGTCGATCCGGTTCGATCAGATAATGTACCGCCAGGATATTTGCGGAAGCATGGCGCACGCAGCAATGCTGGGCGCGCAGGGGATAATTCCGGAGGCTGACGCCGAAAAGATCATCGGCGGGCTTGAGGGAATACTTGCAGACCTTGAAGCGGGGAAATTGCAGTTCGATCCCAACGCCGAGGATATACATATGTTCGTTGAGACGGTGCTGACAGAGCGTCTCGGAGACGTGGGAAAACGACTGCACACGGCGCGCAGCCGCAACGATCAGGTAGCACTCGATACGCGCATGTACCTGCGTGACAAAGCCGACGACACGGCAGGACAGGTGCGCGAGCTGATATCAGTTCTTTGCAATCGCGCCGAGGAGCACGCCGCCACAATAATGCCGGGCTACACTCATATGCAGCGCGCACAGCCCATAACCTTCGGGCATCACTTAATGGCATACGCCGCGATGCTTATGCGCGACCTCGGCAGACTTCACGATTGCCGCGCACGTATGAACATCTCGCCCATCGGATGCTGCGCACTTGCCGGAACGACATATGAGAACGATCGCCGCGCCGAGGCTGCCGCGCTCGGCTTTGACGGAATATGCAACAATAGCCTTGACGGAGTTTCGGACCGCGACTTCTGCGTTGAGCTTTGCTCGGCGCTCGCACTTTTGATGATGCACCTCTCGCGCCTCTCGGAGGAGCTGGTGCTGTGGTCAAGCTGGGAATTCGGATTCGTTGAACTTTCGGACGCCTACACGACCGGCTCTTCCATAATGCCGCAAAAGAAAAATCCGGATATGGCGGAGCTTATCCGCGGCAAGACCGGACGTGTTTACGGCGACCTTATGGCTCTGCTGACCGTGCTGAAGGGTCTTCCGCTTGCCTACAATAAGGATATGCAGGAGGATAAGGAAAGCATTTTTGACGCAGTGGAGACTGCGGAAACCTGCCTTTCGGTCATGACCCCGATGATCGCGACGATGACGGTAAAGCCCGACGCCATGAAGCGTGCGGCGCAGGGCGGATTCATCAACGCGACCGACCTTGCGGACTATCTTGTAACCAAGGGAATGCCATTCCGCGCGGCGTACAAGATATCCGGCGAGCTTGTAGCACGCTGCATACGCGAGGGAAGGGTGCTTGAGGAGCTTCCGCTGTCGGTGTTCCGCGAATACAGCGAGCTTTTCGGCGAGGATGTTTATCCCGCGATAGACCTCGACGCGTGCGTTATGCGCCGCATATCAGAGGGCGGGACCTCACCGGATTCCGTGCTCACACAGATATCCTCCGTCCGCACTATGTTGAACGCGGATAAAACATGAGCATCCCCGGCACTGAGGGGAACTGATACAAAAACGGGAGTTAAAAAACTCAAATTGAGTTTTTTAACTCCCGTTGCGTTACTGCTATTTATACTCATGCGGACGCCGTTTCCGACAGCCGCGTACAGCCCAAGGGGTTTTATGTTAACTATATATCAAATCCCGTAAGGGAGGATGGGTGAGTAAAATCACAATAGCATCGGCGTGCGGCATTCGTTACGCCGCTCCCGAAGATTTTTGCGGAGCGCCGACCGTTACTTTGCGTAATCGACCGCGCGGCTCTCGCGGATAAGGTTCACCTTGATCTGACCGGGGTACTTGACCTCGTCTTTGATTTTTTTTGCCATGTCACGTGCAATGACCTTCATGCCCGCGTCATTGACCTCCTCCGGCTTTACCATCACGCGGATCTCACGTCCCGCCTGAATGGCATATGCTTTGTCAACACCGGGGAAGCTGACCGCAATCTCCTCAAGCTTTTCAAGTCTCTTGATGTAATTTTCAAGATCCTCGCGTCTCGCGCCGGGTCTTGCAGCCGAAATAGCATCCGCCGCCTGTACCAGCACGGCAATGACCGTTGTCGGCTCGACATCGTTGTGGTGAGCTTCGATAGCGTGGATGACCTCGCGGCTCTCCTTGAATTTCTTTGCCGCATTTACGCCGATCTGAACGTGCGTGCCCTCGACATCATGCGGGAATGCTTTGCCGATATCGTGGAGAAGTCCCGCGCGGCGTGCCGTTGCGGCGTCCTCTCCCAGCTCCTCTGCCATTATTCCGGCAAGGAATGCCACCTCCACCGAATGACGCAGTACGTTCTGACCGTAGCTCGTACGGTAGCGGAGTCTGCCGAGCAGTTTTACAAGCTCGGGATTCAACCCGTGAACGCCCACCTCAAAGGTTGCGCGTTCGCCCGCCTGCTTGATGCTTGCCTCGACCTCGCGTTTTGCCTTTTCCACCATTTCCTCAATGCGGGCAGGATGGATGCGCCCGTCTGCGATGAGCTTTTCAAGCGCTATACGCGCGACCTCGCGCCTTACCGGATCGAAACCGGAAAGCGTTATCGCCTCGGGTGTATCGTCGATGATAAGCTCAACACCTGTAAGTGTTTCAAGCTTCTGAATATTTCTGCCTTCGCGTCCGATTATTCTGCCCTTCATTTCCTCGCTGGGCAGCGGAACGGCGGTAACGGTGGATTCTGCCACCTGGTCGGCGGCACATCTCTGTATCGCCAGAGAAATAAGATTGCGCGCCTTGGTTTCGGCTTCGTCCTTGAATTGAGCTTCAAGCTCATCCAAACGCTGTGCAAAGTCATACTTCGCTTCGGATTCAAGGCTTGCCATCAACTCGCTCTTCGCTTCGGCAGTAGTGAGACCCGCAATAGCTTCCAGCTTTTTCTGATGTTCGGAAAGGGACGCGGCTATCTCGGCGCGAAGCGCTTCGTTTTCCTTGAGCTTGCGGTCAAGCGTGTCATTTTTGCGGTCAAGCTGTTCAGTCTTGCGGTCAAGGGTCTCTTCCTTGGAAGCAAGGCGTCGCTCGGAGCGCGTAATCTCGGCACGTCTTTCCTTTATTTCCCGTTCGGAATCGCTTCTTTGCTGATTGATCTCTTTCTGAGCCGCCACTATCATGCGGTTAGTCTCGTACGTCGCCGCCATTTTGGCATCGGATTTAATCTTCTCGGCTTCTTCCTCGGCAGAACCGATCTTCTTTTCGGCTACGCGCTTGCGTATAAGGATGCCGAACAGGATACCAAGTCCCACACCGACAATCAGAGCCACAACTGCGGCAACGATCGCTGTAACGATTATTTTTGTTTCCATATTGCACCTCCTTCTTAAAAAATACTATGAAAAAATCCAGCACCGGACGCCGGACGCCCGGTGCATACATTTTTACATATGATATTTTAGCACAAAACCACGGGTTTGTCAATATGGTTTTCTTCCTATTTATAATGCACTTAAGTGCATTATAAATAGGTTTATAGTGCACGTATGTGCATCTTAATAAAATCTTAAGGCGTTTGCCTCTTGAACTTTAAGACGTAATATGCGATAATAATAGTACAGAAAACACGATCGGAGAACGACGCAATGATAAACATACTGGTGTGCGACGATGACAGCGACATAGTTTCGGCATTGAGGATATTTCTTACCGCGCAGGGCTACGGCGTTGTGGAGGCGCACGACGGCGCCGAGGCGATAAGCGCGGTCCTGCGCGGAGGGATAAGCCTTTGCCTGCTCGATATAATGATGCCGGGCACCGACGGACTTACAGCCCTTGCCTCCATACGGCGGGAATCAAACGTCCCGGTCATCCTTCTTACCGCAAAAAGCGAGGACGGCGACAAAATACTCGGGCTTGATATGGGAGCCGACGACTATGTGACAAAGCCGTTCAACCCCGCCGAGGTGATAGCGCGCGTGCGTTCACAGCTGAGGCGGTATATGAAGCTCGGAGGCGGCGCCCCAAACCCGGACGTGCTTTCGGTCGGCGGCATAACGCTTGACACCGAGCGCCGCGAGGTAACGCTCGACGGCGACCCCGTGACGCTTACGCCCACCGAGTATGAGATACTGCGGCTGATGCTTGAGTCGCCCGGAAAGGTATTTTCGCCGAAAGATATATACCGCCGCGTGTGGGGCGGCGACTCCTGCGGAGACGAACGGACGGTGGCTGTCCACATAAGGCACCTGCGCGAAAAACTTGAGATCGACCCGTCATCCCCGCGGTATATCACCGTCGTATGGGGACAGGGTTACAGACTGGAGGACAGAAAATGAAATCATTGACACGAAAAGGCTGGGCAAAGGCGATAGTAGCGATCATTTGCTTTCTTGCACTGCTCTCGCTCGTCGCCGAGGCGGCATGCGTGATATTCCTTGGCGCCACAGATGCATACTCGCTGACCTATGACAGCTATTTTGACTCGCTGTACAGCTCGGTCGCGTATTCCTACGCACTTGTGGAAATGACGCGCCTGGATCAGCTGAACGAGCTGCATTCCTTCGGCGCAGCAAAATGGGTGGCACAGAGGCTCTCCGCCACAGGCGCAGGCCTTTGTCAGTTCTACAACACCTCATGCTGCGGCATGAAGATAGTCCGTTACAGCCCCGATGCCCCGAACGGCGTCACGGTGACAGACCATGCCGTTGATGGCAACGTGATATACCGATTCAATATCGAGTTTCGCTCGGACGGCACGATGTGGCTGCGCCGCGGCTCGGATGCCGACGCGGAGCAGTTTCCGGCATCGGTGACCTCCTCCGGCACTGCCGCGGAGGACACCGGAGAGCTGACGCGGGTGGAAATATCGGTCACACTGGTCGAGGGCATAGGCGACATGATAAGCGCCGGACTTTACGCGGGCAGAATGGCATGGAAAATGCGCTACGGCGTTTATCTCGCCGCGGTGATCTCTCTCGTCATCACGGTCCTCTCATGGGCGTTCCTTTGCAGCGGCGCGGGCAGACGCGCCGGCAGCGACGAGGTGCACCTGCGGTTCCCGTCGCGCATACCGCTTGACCTTTCGGCGGTGCTTTTGTGTGCGCTCACGGCGGGCATGGCGGCGCTGGCAGCGCGCCTGCCTGTCACCGACCCGCAGCTCGTCTGGCCGCTCGGCACATCGGTCTGCATATTCGAGGGCTTCATCGCGCTTATGATCATCGAGTGGATACCCGTGTCGGTCGCCGCGCGAATAAAAGCGGGCAAGTGGTGGGAAAACACACTCATCTTTATGATTTTGCGCCTCCTGTGGTCGATAATACGCGGAATATACCGCATTTGTGCCTCTGTGTGGCGCAAAATGCCCTACATCTGGCGCACGGTCATATTTGTGTTCTCCTTTGTGCTCGCAAATGCGATATCCGCCTTGCGCGGCGCATACGTCCTGCTGATCCCGCTGGACCTCGCCCTCATCGCGGCTGTGGTGTGGTATGCCGCATCGGTAGTCCGCCTTAAAAACAGCGCCTCGCGCATGGCGGCCGGCGCTCTCGGGATACAGACGGACACAAAGCATATGCCATATGAGCTGAAATGCCTCGGCGACGAGCTGGGCAGCATGGGCAAGGGTCTTTCCCGCGCGCTTGACGAAAAAATGAAGAGTGAGCGGCTGAAGACCGAGCTTATCACAAATGTTTCGCACGACATAAAGACCCCACTGACGTCCATCGTCAACTATGTCGAGCTTCTTGAGCGCGAGGAGCTGAGCGGTCAGGCTGCCGAGTATGTGAGCGTGCTGGCACGGCAGTCCTCACGCATGAAAAAGCTGATCGACGATCTTGTGGAAGCCTCCAAAGCATCGACCGGCAACATTGAAACGCACCCGGAACCGCTCGACCTTTCGGTAATGGCGGGGCAGACCGACGGCGAGTACGCCGCGCGGCTTGCCGAACGCGACCTAAGGCTCGTTGTAACGGGCGCCGACAAGCCCGCCATGGTCCGCGCGGACGGCAGACTTGTGTGGCGCATATGGGACAACCTGCTCGGCAACATCTGCAAATACGCCATGCCCGGCACGCGCGTATACATCGCCCTTGAGCACCGCGGGCAGACCGTTGCCACCGTTTTCCGCAACATTTCGGAACAGCCGCTTGAAAAATCGGGCGACGAGCTTACCGAGCGCTTTGTGCGCGGCGACAACTCGCGCTCCGGCGAGGGCAGCGGACTGGGGCTTTCGATCGCCGCAGGTCTTGCGGCGGTGCAGGGCGGAAGTCTTTCGGTGACAGCTGACGGCGACCTCTTCAAGGTCGAAGTGTTGCTGCCCGCGATAAACGAAGAGCCTGCGACGGTCCCTCTCCCGACAGCGACCGCGGAAAACTGAATAGAACAATGGGGTGTTAAAAACTCAAATTGAGTTTTTAACACCCCATTGTTCTCGGCGGCTTAACACCGCCGTCTCATCACAAAACCATATTGTACTTTTCCGCGAGCCTTACCGGGTGGTACGCCAGCTTGGACTGCCGCAAGCCCGGCTCGCCGCAGTCCTCCTCGCGGTTGACTGTCACGGCGCGCCCCGCAAAACGCGCGGCGAATTCGCGGAATACCATGGGATACGCGCCCTGGAACGCCCTGTCAGCCTTTTCGATATGGATATCCAGCATGCCGGCTACGACCTCGCCGAACGTAAACGCGGCGATCTTGTCTCCGGCGTAAAGCAGGATGCCCTCCTGCCCGTATGCCCTCCAGTTCGACAGCACCTCGTCTATCGCGCCGCGCTCGGCGTCAAAGACCGCATCCGTCTTCCCCTCGGCGCGCAGTCCCGCATAGTATGCGTCAAGAAAAGCCCGCGCCGCGGGAATGTTCTCCTCGCATATCTCCTCGGTCCGCCACCCGGGGTAGAGCAATCTGAATTTATTTATGTGATTCCGCTGTCCGGCAAGATGCTTGCCGCCGAGCGATATCATTTTTTCGGCATCGTAAATATAGTCGTTCCAGTCACGGTCCTGCCACACCTCCGCATCGGGACATACCGTCAGAATGAGCGCGCGCTCATCCCACGAAAGGCAGCAAAAGAACCGCGCGCCCTCTGCCGCAAGTCGTTCGACTGCGGTGCGCACCTCATCCGCGTGCGCAATGAGGTCGGTCGTTTTGTCGTCGCCCGGATAAAACACCTTGGGGCAGGCATATGCGTATGAATGCGCATATGCGCGCGCACGTGCGTCGGGAAAGCTGTCGGGGTCGATATCCGGATCGACCGCGTAGCGCAGATACAGCACATCGCCGCCGTCCGACGTTTTTTCAAACGACAGTTCGGTACCGTAATAGCTGCGCCACATGACGACATTTGCGGGCGTCATGTCGCATATCTCGCCGCGGTAAGCGGAAAACACCCGCGCAAGCGCCGGGATATCATTGATATCGGGAGATCTGAATTTTATCATAAAACACCTTTTTAATAGAGCAGTCTGCCGCAGAATGTGCCCCCAAAACATTCGGGACCGTCAAAGACGATCCCGAATGTTTGTGATTAGCCAAACTTTGCCTGGTTGACATTAATACCGGGGCCCATCGTGGATGCGATAACGCAGCTCTTGATGTACTGACCCTTTGCGGAAGCAGGCTTTGCCTTGATGATAGCGCCCATAAGGGTGTCGAAGTTCTCGCGGAGCTTCTCCTCACCGAAGGATACCTTGCCTATCGGGCAGTGGATGATGTTGGTCTTGTCAAGACGGTATTCGATTTTACCTGCCTTGGCTTCCTTGACCGCACGTGCAACGTCGGGGGTGACGGTGCCCGCCTTGGGAGAAGGCATAAGTCCCTTAGGACCGAGGACCTTACCGAGGCGTCCGATCATACCCATCATATCGGGGCTGGCGATAACGACGTCAAATTCGAACCAGTTCTCTTTGGTGATCTTGTCGATGTACTCCTGATCGCCAACGTAATCAGCGCCGGCGTCGAGAGCTGCCTGTACCTTGTCGCCCTTCGTGAATACGAGGGTGCGGACGGTCTTACCGGTACCGTTGGGAAGAACCACGGCGCCGCGGACCTGCTGGTCGGCGTGACGGGAGTCAACGCCCAGACGGACGTGGATCTCAACCGTTTCATCAAATTTTGCCTTGGCGGTCTTGCAAACAAGACCCATAGCCTCGGCAGTGTCGTACTGACGGCTCTTTTCAAAGAGCTTTACACTATCGGAATATTTCTTGCCTTTTTTAGCCATTGCTCTGTACCTCCTCGTCTCATTCCTCGACGGTAATGCCCATGGAGCGGGCGGTACCGGCGATCATGCTCATTGCCGTCTCAACAGAAGCGGCGTTGAGGTCGGGCATTTTGGTCTCGGCGATCTTTCTCACCTGGTCCTTGGTCAGCTTTGCGACCTTGGTCTTGTTGGGAGTTGCCGAACCCTTATCGATACCTGCTGCCTTAAGAATAAGCACAGGTGCGGGAGGGGTCTTGGTTATAAAGGAGAAGGAACGGTCGGCATACACCGTGATAACTACGGGGATGATAAGACCGATGTCGTTTTTG
>CAUABN010000013.1:0-10190 GCA_958427275.1 uncultured Anaerotruncus sp. | reverse complement strand
TTACCGAGCCGCCGTATGTGGCTGCAAAGGTATTGATATACTTCTTGTAGGTGCCGAAGAACTTTTCAAACGCATCCACACGCACGGCGCGGTCTGTGTTCTCGCGGTAAACGCCGAAGTTGCCGTTGGTGAGCGGAGACTCGGAACCGTCAGACATTTTTACCGTCGGGAAATCCATATCCACGTTGGTGAGCATATCATAGCAGTCATTGGGAGCCTGTGCCGCCTCGCCAAGCTCGGCAAGCAGTTCCTCGCGCGCATGATCGAGGACGTGATCCTGCATACGCATGAGATCGCGCATCATGAATGCATATGTGCCGAGCGCGGGCGTGGAGGTTATCCATTTCTCAAGCTTTTCGGAGCCTATCGAGATGATCTCGGGATCAAGGAAGGATATCGCCGCGCCGAGCTTTACGTACAGTCCCATGGCGCGTGCCGCCATCTCCTGATACTCGGGATCGGAATTATCCGCCTCCTTGTGAAGCGAGGCATATGCATAGACCCGCTCAAACTTCTCCTCTACGGCATATATAGTGTCGAGAGCCTTGAGAAGGGTCTCCGGGCTGTCCCCGAGGTGACCGCGAAGCTCACCGAGCGTCGCTATGCTGTTATCACATTCGGCAAACGCCGCCTCAAACGCTTCGCGCGTCGGGAAAATGTGTGTGAAATCCCACATGAATTCGGGGCTCATTTCTTTTCTGCTTTTCATTTTTTGTTCCTTTCCGGTGTACAGAATCGAACGTGCAACGTTCATGCCATACCGCAAACGGCAGGCAATTATTTTACATCAGTATATTATACCATGCAAATACGCGTGTGTCAATCGTATCGTGCATATTAACCGTTTTCCGAACAAAATATAGTCTTTGCCGACGCCTTTGTCATTGACTTTTACGTTCTTTTGTGTTAATATTAATATTAATGTATAAAGCACAAAGGCAAAGGATGCTCCGACATGGTTTTCAACTCACTTGAATTTCTTATATTCTACCCTGCCGTCCTCTTAATGTATTTTCTCGCACCGCAGAAGTGGCGCTGGGTCCTGCTCCTCGCCGCAAGCTATTATTTTTACCTCAGCTGGAACGTAGAGCTTGTGTTTCTTATCGTCTTCACTACCGCCGTATCATACGTCTCGGCTCTGGTAATAGAAAAAAAGCGCGACGGTACAGTCGCGCGGCTCTGTCTTTGCGCCACACTTGTCGTTTCGCTCGGCATACTCTTCTTTTACAAATATTTTGATTTCCTTGCCGGCAGCGTAACAGCTGTCGCCAACCGCTTCGGCGCAGGATGGGCGCCCTTCTCACTTGGGCTTATGCTCCCCGTGGGCATATCCTTCTACACCTTTCAGACGCTCTCATATGTGATAGACGTCTACCGCGGAGACCTGCCCGCCGAACGGCACTTCGGATATTACGCGCTGTATGTTTCCTTCTTCCCTCAGCTTGTCGCGGGACCTATCGAACGCCCCGAAAACCTGCTGCCCCAACTTCGCGCCGACCATAAATTCAGCCGCGATGACACAGCGGCGGGTCTGCGCCTTATGCTGACCGGCTTTTTCAAGAAGATCGCCGTTGCCGATCTTTGCGCCGCATATGTCGTTCCCGTTTTTTCGGAACCGGAACACGCAAACGGAATGTCGGTGATACTTGCCGCGGTGCTTTTCGCTTTTCAGATATACGGTGATTTCGCCGGCTACACCGATATCGCCATAGGCTGTGCGCGCGTTATGGGCATAAAGCTTATGAAGAATTTCGACCGCCCGTACACCGCCGAGAGCATAAAGGAATTCTGGGCGCGGTGGCACATCTCGCTTTCAAGCTGGTTCCGCGACTATCTTTACATACCGCTCGGCGGCAACCGTTGCAGTAAAGCCAGACACCTTTGCAATCTCATGACGGTTTTTCTCGTGTCCGGGCTTTGGCACGGTGCGGCATGGACCTATGTGATATGGGGCGCACTGCACGGCTTTTATCAGGTCGTGGGTATACTCACAAAAAAGCTTCGCGCAGGCATTTACGATCGGCTCCGCATTGACCGCTGTTCGCCCGCGGCTCGTCTGTGGCGGCAGGGTGTGACCTTTGTCCTTGTTACATTCGCCTGGATATTTTTCCGCGCAAACAGCATTTCGGATATAGGCACGCTCCTCGCCCGTCTTTTCGGCGCGTGGACGTTCGGCGGCAACATAGCAGCAGCGTGCGGGATAATGGGACTCACTCTGCCGGGCGCGGCGGCGTGTATATCCGCGATAACCGCAATGTGCCTTCTCGACAAATACGGCGAATATGACGCTCCGGTACATTCCGAAACACGTACACACCGACTTTTGACGGCAGCAAAATACGCCTCTCTGATATGGGCGATCGCGTTTGCGTGGCTTATCCTGCTTGACGGTGACGGAGCAAGTTCGTTCATTTACTTCCAGTTCTGACCTTATGTGCGGCTTTCTTGCCGGAATATATCGTATTCTTTTTTACTTGCCGCATTGATTATTCATTTTTATTTATATTTATTTCAAAAAAAGCTTGACAGCCACCTGTTTATACTTTATAATATCTAATATAAGGAAATAACGCGGTATTGCATGATGAAAGACAAAAATCCCTCCCCCGGTACGGAAGAAAAAAAGGACGGTATGTCCGATTCCGAACAGCTGAAGCTGCTGCTATGCGCCCGTGAGGGCAACGAGGAGGCATTTGCAGAGCTTGTACACCTCTATAAGCCCATGCTTCGCGCCGCGGCTGCTCAATACAGCAGTGAGGTGAGCACGCAGGATCTTGAGGATCTTTCCCAGGAGGCGCTTCTCGCGTTTCACCGCGCAGTGATGAGGTACGATCCGTTGCGCGGCGAGGTGAAGTTCGGACTCTATGCCAAGGTGTGCGTCAACAAGGCGCTTATAAGCGCACTCCGAAAAATAAGCCGCAACAAAAAATACACCGAATATATCCCTGTCGATGATGCCACCGACATCGCCGACACCTCCCCTGCCGATTCACTTATAGAATACGAAAACGAGCGTTCACTGCGCAGGCTCATAAATGAAAATCTTTCGGACTACGAGCGCACCGTATGGTGGCTCTACTACGCCGGTGCGGATACCGCGCAGATAGCCGAAAAGACCGGACGTTCGAGGAAGTCGGCGGAAAACGCTATAACACGTGTGCGGCGCAAGCTGCGTGCTCTTATCACACAGTCCGGCACCGATAACTGAAACCGAGCGGAATGTAATGAACCGCTTACAATAAAAAACTCTGACGTCGGGTTTTCCGCCGCAGAGCATATCAAACACGGAGGGACCCATGAACGAGGAAGAAGTAAAGATCGGTACGGAAGAAGCCGCCGGCGAAAGCAAGCCCGAATTTGCGGATGAGACGCTTGTGTGCGTTGAATGCGGCAAGGAATTTGTTTTCAGCGCCGGCGAGCAGGCATTCTACAAGGAAAAAGGCTATACAAATAAGCCCAAGAGATGCCGCGAATGCCGCATGGCAAAGAAAAACCCCGGACAGGAACGCACCGAGCGTACATATTACTACGCCGTATGCGATGACTGCGGCGGCGAAGCAAAGCTCCCCTTTGAGCCTACAAAGGGCAAGCCCGTATATTGCAGTGCCTGCCACGAAAAGCATATGGCAGAAAGACGCAACCAGCGCAAAGGAAACAACTGAAAAATCTGATGGGCTGTCGCGCTAATGCGCGACAGCCCATCATTATCTGAGCCCCCAAAACTACGCCCTGCCGTTATATCACCTTATACGTTCTGCGGCAGTGCGCACCGAGACAGCCCTCGGTCTCTGCCGCTTCGGCGTCGTTGAGCTTTGCGGCAGTTATAATCGCACTCACGCCGTCGCCGTCTATCATCATGACCCCCTCGCCGGTGCAGGAAGCGGGTATGGCATCCGGCTCGCCGTCAAGCACAAAGCATCTGCGGCAGCTGTATGAGCCGGCATCGGCAATGTCAGAGGCATCAGCCTTTGACCATACGAGCCGCTGCTGGAGCACACCCGGGCGCTCGGCGGCATCTATGATATCCGACACAACGGCGCTTGCTGTGGGCAGCTTGCCCGCGCCGCGACCGTAAAACATTGTCTCGCCCAACATATTCCCTTCTATGAGGACGCCGTTGAAAACGTCATCCACGTGGCAGAGCGGGCATGACGGAAGCACGGCACGGGGTCCCGCGGCGGCATATATCCTGCCGTCGGCGCCGCGTTCGGCATATGCAATGAGCTTGACCGATATTCCCGCCGACGCAAGCAACGCGACATCGGCAGCCGGGATATTTCTTATTCCCGCTACACTCACCGCTTCAAGCGGCAACAGCTTGCCGTATGCAATGGCGGCAAGTATGATTATCTTGCGCGCGGCATCAAAGCCGTCAACATCAGCCGACGGATCTGCCTCCGCATATCCCAGTTCCTGCGCCCGGCGCAGTACGGTGTCAAACGGCGTGCCGTTGCGCTTCATCTCGGTAAGGATATAGTTTGTCGTGCCGTTAAGTATCCCTGCGAGCGAATTTATCTCGTTATCCGAAAGCTCGTCGATCAGCGGGCGCACCACCGGGATACCGCCGCCGACCGCAGCCTCAAAAAGATATCTTACGTTATTTTGGCGTGCGATCTCAAGCAATTCATCACCGAGCGCCGCAACAACTGCTTTGTTTGACGTGACCACCGACTTCCCGCGCACAAGGCACTCGCGTGTAAAATCCGCCGCAGGATGCACTCCGCCCATCATCTCGGCAACAATGCTGATCTCCGGGTCATCGCGTATAACACCGAAATCATGGACTATACGGTCGGCATACGGGCTGTCGGGAAAATCCCGCAGATCAAGAATATACTTTACTCTCACTCCGTCGCCAAGCCTGGCGGATATTATCTTCTGGTTCTTTTCAATGACCTCGGCGCAGCCGGAACCCACCGTTCCGAATCCGAGGAGCGCTATGTTTATCATTTCATATCCTCTTTTTGATCTGTCTCGCACCGAAAGCAGCTTACGAAAATAAAATTACATAAAACTATTGCAGTGCGGCGAATAATATGCTAAAATAACTGTACCGGCAAATATCCGGAATACGCTTTCATCGAAAGGCTTTTCATATGGGTTCACCTATCGGAAGCAAAAACAACGTAAAGATTTTTGTTCTTTATCTTATGGAAAATATAAATTACCCGCTCGACTACTGCTCTGTAAACGACATAGTGATGCAGACAGACTATGTGATGTACCTCGATTTTGCCGAGGCATTCATCGAAATGCTTGACGGCGGGCTTATCTCATCCTTTGAAGACAATGGGACAACGTATTACGAGGTGACTGCAAAGGGCAAATGCGTTGCGGAGCAGCTCAAGTCGGATATCCTTTCATCGATACTTGACCAGTCTCTTACCGCGGCACTGAGATATCTTGATTTTTCACGCCGCGAGATCGCGACATCATGCCGCATTGAAAAGCGGGACGACGGCAAATACGATGTTCGCTGTGAGATAACCGAAAAGAAGCAGCTCATCTTCAGCACATGTCTTACCGTTGACAGTGAGGACCGCGCCAAGCGCATGAAAAAGAACTTCAACGAACGTCCCGAGGTGATATACCGCGGCGTTACTGCCCTGCTTGCAGGACAGATGAACTATCTTTTTTGAGCCTCACCCTGTCAAATTACCGAAAAACGGACCGTCGGAAATGCGCGCGGTCCGTTTTTTTCAGTCAAACGCGGCAGGGTCGGTATGAACGGCGCGGCGCGGGCTGTTCATATACGGCGCGACTTCATCGCGCCAGCGGAGGTAATGCTCGGTCCTTTTGTGCGCCGCCGCGGCTTCTTCGTCACGGTAGACTTCGTAAAGCACGAACTGTGTCGGATCGTTTCTGTCCTCAAGCACATCAAAGCGGACGTTTCCCGGCTCAAGCCTTGAATTGTCGTGATTGTAGCAGGATATTTTTCTGAACGCGTCAACGTATTCGGGCTTTACGTCTACAAATACAAGTGTTGCTATCATGGTTCTTCCCTCTTTGCTTTATTTTTATCCTACACGGTCTGCGACATCGTAGATCATGGCGGAATTCATGCTCCATATACCGAATCCGCCGATAAGATACGAGGCGGTGCGCTCGTAAGGCACGCCGTCACCCTGATCGGCAGTATATCCAAGCGGATCGTATACGATAAATTTCAGGTCGTTCTGATTTTTTACCTCGGGATTGAGGCATTCGGCAAACACAACATAGTGCGTACCGCTAAGCTTTTTGAACTCCACAACAATACCCGCCGGGTGCTCTTCAAGCAGGTTGGCTATTCGGCGCAGCGTCGGGAAATAGACCTTGCGGCAGCCGACCGCCTTGCCGTTAACCGTAAAGCGCGACGCGATGGCGTTCCAGTTGGCAAGTATCGGGTCTCCGTAAAGAAGTTCACCCTCGTCAGACGCGCCGTAATTGTATGTGTTTGAAAGCGAGACGGTGTACGGGTCTGCCGGCAGTCCGCCCGATTGCCCGGAACGGAAATCATAGCCCTTTTCAAGAGTGGCGCCGAGATTATGAAGCACCATTGCAACCGAGCATATAGCGCAGCCCTCCCGCATCCACGAGCGCGCCGACATATTGCGGTAGTCGGCGGCATACCGTAACTTTATCCCGCCGCCCCAGAAAAACAGGTCGGTAAGCTGAGTGGCATCCCAGTCGCTGTTCGCTACGCTGCGCTGGCTGTACCAGGTGAACGCCGACTTCTCGGTGACTGTGACCGTAAACGAGCGGCTCACGCCGTCCACCGAAGCGGTCACCTTTGCCGTGCCGGGCGAAAGCGCGCTGTACGCGCCGCCGTTGCCGACCATTATGACACGCTCATCGCTCGATGTCCACTTCACATTATCCTGTATGTAGTTATACGGTATGAGCCTTACTCTGAATTTGCCTGTCGAATAGAGCTTTACATCGGTAGTGGTGAAGGCAAAGGTCATTTTTTCGGTTTTGACCGGCTCAAGGTACCACTGCTGCGAGGTGTCACCCTCGCGATAGTCGGTATACTGGACAAGGTTGTCGCTGTAATACGACAGCTCGTCGGTAACTCCGAGCACCGCGGCGGGATTACCGCCGCCGAGCGGTGATATCGTACAGGCGCCGGATCTTAGCTTAAAAATGTCAAAATGCGCTTTTTCGTTTTCGGTCAGCAGTTTGATTACGGGAGATCCCGCAGCCGTGCTTTCCGAATACGCAAAGCAGTAAAGTGCCGAATCATTTTGCGGCCAGATCGTAAAACTGCCGTCATCGGCGCGGCGCAGAAGGAATATCTGAGCCTCATTTGTGCTGTCAAGAGGTGCAATATACGCCTTTCCGTATCCGCGGGAACCGTTGAGATATGCCGTAAGATACTGCCCCGTGGAAGCACTGCGAAGCCGGAAAACACCGTCGGACGGCGACGCACCGGCTTTTTCCGCCGCGGGACTGCATATGAGCAGAGGAAGCAGCATTCCGAGTACCGCAAAAACCGCGGCTAGCCTTATGAATATTATTTTTTTATTCATTGTCTTTCTTCCTCTCCTTCCTTTTTACTTTACGACACCGAAGCAGTGTCAGAGTTTTGCGCGTGAAATACGCTTTTTCATGCGGTGCAGATCGCCGAGCATTTTGAATGCATCCCGGAAAACATGCACCTTTGACGCACCGTGATTTATTATTTTGACCGGCATTTCAACGATCCCGATGCCAAGTTTTCCCGCCCAGAGTATTGCCTCAAAATCAAACGCGAATCCGTCCACCTCACAGCGCGGAAATATCTTTTTTACCGCATCGGCGGTAAAACCCTTACAGCCGCACTGTGAATCGGAAAGCCTGAAGCCGCCGATGATTCCGAGAAGACGGATATATGTTTTTGAAGCCACGCGGCGAAGGAATGTGTAGCCCTCATATCCGTCGGCGCCGAGATTGCGCGAACCGATTACCAGTCCTGCCGCCGGGTGCGCAAGGTGCGTCTCCCATGCGCGCTTTATAACGCCGGTACCGTACGCAAGGTCGGCGTCGGTGAACATAACAAAATCGCCCTTCGCCTCAAGAAACGCAGTGCGCACCGCAGCGCCCTTGCCGCGGTTCTTCTCATATCCGGTGACCCGCACATTCGGCAGACCGAGAGCGCGCACCGCCTCGGCGCTTCCATCGGTGCTTCCGTCATTTGAAAAGATTATCTCGTAGTCGTCAAAATTCGCACTCATATATTCCGACAGCGTGCGCGCGGTATCCGCAATACGCTCGCTTTCGTTGTACATGGGTATGCATACCGAAATATCCATGTGTATTCCTTCAATTCTTTCTGTAAACTCGGAATTCAAAATCCGCCTCGCACTCAAGGCAGTCAAGCGTGCCAAGTCTTTGCGCATCCACGGCGGACGTCCGGTATTTGTACGGTGTCATTCCGAAAAGCGCGGATATGTCTCCGCGTCTGTCCGGCGTGAAGGACATATTGTAGGTCAGCTTTTCGCAGGCAAGCAGTTCCATACCGCGCGGGAGATCGGCACGCGGCTCGTTCAGCGTCGGAGTATCGTAAACCGCCGCCTTGAGACCATACAGATGCCGCGGTCCCGCACTGCCGACTATAAGTATGCCGCCGCGCTCCAGAACGCGCGTATATTCGTCCTCGGCGCAGGGTGAAAACATACAGAGCAGACCGTGCGCCGAGCCATCCGCGAGCGGAAGTTCATACACAGACGCAACGGCAAACAGGCATTTGCCTCGCTTTCCCTCTGCCGCGGCGCGCTTTGCCGCGCGTTCCACAGCATATTTGGAAAGATCAGCGCCGAACACAAAGCGTTCGTCCGATGCCAGCTGTACCGAATAATATCCCTCGCCGCACCCGGCGTCCGCGAATATCCCCGCAGGCGAATACTCGTCCGCCATGCGCTTTATCATGTCCGCCGCCGGCTTATAGTAGCCGCCGTCAAGAAATGCCGTGCGCGCCCTGACAGCCTCCGGCGGGTCGCCGCTCATTGCTCCGTGTCCGTGCACAAAGCCGAGATTCACATATCCGCTTGACGCACAGTCAAAGCAATGACGCTTTCCTCCCGCGCCGGCACAGATGTATGAATTCCCTTCTCTGCCGAGCGGCGCTCCGCAGACCGGGCATATCAGCGCGCCGCCGCAGGACGCTTTTTCCGTCTCGTTTTCCATATCAGTTTTCGATCTTTATCAGCCTTGCGTGACACGCATATCTGCCTGTAGGACTGAGGTTCACGCATGTTGAAAGCGTAATCATAATGTCATCGGCAGTCATTGTTATTCCCGTATCGTACTGCGAGCGGCTGATGGCGCGATTGCAGAAGTCGAGAAATGCCTTATCAGACGCAAAGTTTGTCATGAAATATTTGTCGTTTTCGTCCGTCTCATAGAACGAGAACACCTCAAAGGTATAAATACCGTCAAATGTGAACAGCTTTATGTACCTGTGAGTATTAAAGAAGTTCTGTCCGTACTCGCTGCCGTCGTACCGCACGCCGTACTTTGACGGAAAATCAAGGTCGTACCTCGCCACATCGTGGAACATACTGCCGTTGAGCATATTGTGACCGTAAATAACTATGTTACGGTTTCCGCTCACCGATTTTTCATTGCGGAAATCCACGAATATCGTACCCGAATTCAGCTTTGAGCCGTTAAAGCCGCGTTTGAGGTAGTATTTATTATCCCTTGTCTGGACCACCGGGTAAGAGATCGAGGTCCCTTCGATAAGGATATACCCGTAGGTATCGGGGTTTTCATCACGCAGCTGTTCAAGATACGCCAGCTTGCGCTGAAATTCAACGCTCTTTGTCGGAGTAACGCTTCCTTGCGAGCCATCGCCGTTAACGCCGGAGTTTTTCTGCTGTGAATAACTGAGCAGCGGCGACTCCGGAAGCTGAAAAGGCATAACGCCCGCCATTATGGCGCTGCCGCCGCGTCCCGCGCTGTTGAAGGCGTCCGAAATATTGTTGTAAAGATCGTCAGCCCTTTTGTAGTTCATAAAAATATCGGCAAGCTCGACCACGCAGACCGCAAATATCACGCCACATATCGCTATCAGCACCGTGCGCAGCAGCGATACCGCGCTGCGCTTTTTTCGCTTTGCCGAGACATTGGGCGCAACATCTGCGGGCGTGAGCGTTCTCAGCGACTCAACGAATATATTTGTATTGCTTTGTTCTGTTTTTCTGTTCTCGGCGTCATCATGCACGTCA
>CAUABN010000012.1:0-10195 GCA_958427275.1 uncultured Anaerotruncus sp. | reverse complement strand
CCCGGGGCAATCAAAGTGCACAAAAAAGCTGCGGAATAACAAAAAAAGACTTGAAATACATGCCGTCATGCTGTATTATATATACAGGCGGATAAAAAATCGCGACGTTTTGTACAGGCGGCTTTACATCTGTCGAATAACACCCTCCCGAAAATGAAAGGAAGCTCCGGAAAATGAATGATGTTGTACGCGTAGGAATAATCGGCTGTGGCGGTATAGCCAACGGCAAGCATATGCCGGCTCTCGCAAAGCTGAAGAATGTAAAAATGGTCGCCTTCTGCGACATAGTCGAAGCAAAGGCGCTGAAGGCGCGCGAAAAGTTCGGTACTCCCGAATGTGCGGTCTACACCGACTATAAAAAGCTGCTTGAGGACAAGTCGATAGACGTTGTTCATGTGCTGACGCCCAACCGCAGCCACAGCTTTATCACTGTTGATGCACTTGAGGCGGGCAAGCACGTTATGTGCGAAAAGCCTATGGCGATAAATACCGCCGAGGCGCAGAAAATGCTTGACGCCGCCGCACGCACCGGAAAAAAGCTCACGATAGGCTATCAGAGCCGTCAGCGTCCCGATGCTATTTACATAAAGAACGAGGCTGACGCGGGCACCTTCGGTGACATTTACTACGCCAAGGCGACCGCACTGCGCCGCCGCGCCGTGCCCACATGGGGCGTGTTCCTCAATGAATACGAACAGGGCGGAGGTCCCCTTATCGACATCGGTACGCACGCGCTCGACCTTACGCTCTGGACGATGAACAATTACAAGCCGAAATACTGCGTCGGCACCACATATCACGCGCTGAACGACACAAAGGAGCAGGGCAACGCATGGGGAAATTGGGACGCGTCTCAATTCACCGTTGATGATTGCGCCTTCGGCTTTGTCGTGATGGAAAACGGCGCGACGATCAATCTTGAGGCGTCGTGGGCTATCAATATGCTCGACACCCGCGAGGCTATAACCACGATATGTGGCACAAAGGCGGGCGCGGATATGCTTGACGGAGTGCGCATCAACGGTGTGCGTCAGAACCTCCAGTACGTTATGAAGCCGGATATGAACGCCAAAGGCGCCGCATATTTTGACGGCGTGAAGGGTGAAAGCCCCGCCGACCGCGAGGCGCGTCAGTGGATAAACGCAGTCGTGAACGGTACTGATCCCTGCGTGCTGCCCGAGCAGGCGATAGTCGTCACCCGCATACTTGAGGGCATTTACACCTCGGCAAAGACGGGAGATATCTTCCGCTTCGATAAGTAAAATAAGGAGAAGTGGTATGTGCGATATAAATGAGATCAAGGAAGCCATTGACGAGTTGAAAGAAAAGCTTGACGATATCTGCGATTCGATAGAGGACACCGTTGAGAGCACCGTGCAGGATGCTGTTGAGAATGTGATGGAGAGCGTGGTACAGGACGCTATGGACGACGCCATGCAGAATATTGATATTGGTGGCACCGGCGGCGCGGTCATGTATGTGCTGTCGCAGGACGGTAAGCAGCTCGTTCCGTTCGTGTATGCGCAGGCGTACCGTATAAAAAAGGGCGAGGAGCCGTATGCAATAAACGTTTCGAGCGGCAATATGCAGACGCGGGTCGGAAAATACGAAAATAAAGCGGCTGCGCTGGCGGAGATGCGTAATATCATGGCGGCGCTCCGCAACCGCGAGGATATTTACGAGATCAAATAAATTAAGGAGGAGAACAGATAAAAATGAAACTAAGCGTACTTGAAAACCTTTACGCAGCGAAGCCCCTTGAGGAATCGCTGTCCATAATCACCGGTCTCGGCGTACATACCGTCGAAATAGGCGCGGGCGGATATCCCGGAAAAGCTCATTGCAACCCCGAGGAGCTGCTTGCTGACAAAGCAAAATTCAATGCCTTTGTCGATACCTTCAAAAAATACGATGTCGAAATCTGCGCTCTTGCCGCGCACGGCAACCCGTTGCATCCCGACGCAAAAACCGCCGCGGCGTATGATGCCGATTTCAAAAATGCCGTCCTGCTTGCCGAAAAGCTCGGCATCGACACGGTAGTATGCTTCTCCGGCTGCCCCGGCGACAGTGAAGGCTCCAAATACCCCAACTGGGTCACCTGTCCGTGGCCGGAAGATTTCCTTAAGATCCTTGACTGGCAGTGGAGCGAAAAGCTCATTCCTTACTGGAAGAAGACCGCCGCGTTTGCGGAGGCTCACGGAGTGACGCACGTTGCGTTTGAAATGCACCCCGGCTTCTGCGTTTACAACCCCGAGACCATGCTCAAACTCCGTGCCGAGGTCGGTCCCGTGCTGGGCGCGAACTTTGACCCCTCGCACCTTATCTGGCAGGGCATCGATCCCGTGGCGGCTGTCCGCTACCTCAAGGGCGCTATCTATCATGTACACGCCAAGGATACCAAGGTGGATAAATACAATACCGCGCAGATCGGCGTACTGGATACCAAGCATTACAGCGACGAGCTGAACCGCGCATGGGTGTTCCGCACCGTCGGCTTCGGTAACGGCGAGAGCTATTGGAGAGATCTCGTTTCCAACCTGCGCCTCTGCGGTTACGACCGCGTGCTTTCGATCGAGCATGAGGACAGCGTTATGACCATCGACGAGGGTCTGCGCAAGGCTGTTGAGTTCCTCAAGCCCATCGTAATGACCGAGGATAAGCCCCGCACGATGAGCTGGGCGTAATAAACAATAAACGTATATTGAAATATAAATCCTCCCACCCACTGCCATGCGGCAGTGGGTGGGAGGATTCTTTTACGGATAAACGTTCACGGTCGAGCCTTTTATCGACATGAGCGAGGCGCGTATCGTCGCCATGGCGTCCGAAAAACGGTCGAAAAGCACGTCCGACAGCTCCGGGTTCTCATCCGCCGCAAGCATTGCGGCAAGATAATACGCGGCGGGATGCGCAAACCGCGCCGAGAGGGGAAAATCCTCGTCCGCTTCAAGCATTATGTCGTTTACGGGAGGGCGCGGCGCAAGCCCGTGCGAACGGCGGTATTCATCGTCGGTCGATTCCATTTCCGATACTGCGGCGGCAAGAATATACCGGGCGCGCTCGTCGATCTCGTCGGGGGCGTTCACGCTTGCCGCGCAGGGTGAGCCGTCAGGCTCGCGCAGCAGCTTGCGTGCGCAGGTAATGATCTTACGGCATGTCACGGCTGTCACGCTCCGGCGGAAACGCTTATGTCAAGCAGTACCATCTCATTCGGATATACCACCTTTGCACCGTAAAGATGCAGTCCCTTCACAGCGTCCGCAAAGCGCTTTTCGGGACGGTATGCATCGACCTCGCTGAGCTGCTCTGCAAAGGCGATGGCGCGGCGTGAGCGCGCGATGCACTTGTTGTAACTCTTTTTGTCGGTGGAATCGATAGCTGTGGCTATATTGTTTGAAACATAAACACGACAGCCCGCAACGTTGCCGATACAGCCGCTCTCAAGGATCTCGTCGCCGACGTAGGCGAGCTTGCCTTTGAAAATAAGGGACGCAACGGCAGGGGAGACCTCTATCACAATGTCGCCGGGGTCGGTGACATTCTTCTCAAGCAGTTTTGTGCGCGCTTCGATCAGCGTGTCGAGGATATTTGCGGAGGTGGCGGCGGAATTTTTTACGGTAGCTCCGGCATCGGAGAAGAGGGAATACACATGTTTGTCCGCTGCGGCGGCAAGGGCGGCAGCGGCGGTACGCATAGCCTCGTTCATAAGGCGGGGAGAGGACTGCGCGCGGTCGATGTCGTCTATCTGGAAGTTGAATGCCTTTGCCTGATCGATGACGAGCGTCTTTTCGGAGTCGGAGAGCGCCTCGGCTCCGGAGGAGAAGTCGGTGTTTTTGGTGTAGTTGAAGACGGTCACGGGGCCTACGCCGCAGATCTTTACCCGGTCGCCGCGGTTTTTGATGTCACCCTCAAATTCGCGGTTGCAGTTTGCAACGCCTATGTATTTGCCGTCAAGTGCTGAGAGGAGACTTTCGCTCCATACGGTAGAGATGAAATTGGAAATTGCCATTTTTAAGTTCCTTTCGTTTTTATAATAATAAAATAATTTGCTTGTGTGATAGCCGCACGCCGTGCGCGGGATGCTGCGCGTCAGCTCCAGTGGCGCATCGACTCGCGTATGCGGTCAAGATTTGCCCTGACCTCCGCGCGGCTCATAGCGCGCACCTCGGCAGGGGAGAAAAGCGAATCCGCGGCTCCGCTAAGACTGCCCGCAGAGCGTCCGGCGATAGCGTAGGCATCCTGGCTTGCCTTGCCGTGCCCCTCGGCGCGCGCCGCGTCAAGCTCGCCGCGCATGCATTCAAGCTCTCGGCGCAGCTCCCCGAGCTGACGCAAAAGCTCGCCGCCGTCGTCGCGCGTGCCGTCTGCAGAGGTCGTTGAGTTCTTTTCGGCTTTGCCGTCGTCGGCATCAGTCGGATGTGTGATCTTATCTGTCATTTTCGTCTGTTCCTTTCGTTTTTGCGGTGCGTGCCGCGATCAGCTTTGCCTTGCCGGGAAGTATCCCGTCGGGCAGTCGTTCAAGATATTCGCGGAAGGTTATATGACCGGCGTCAAGCAGGCGGTCAAGCACCGACTGCGTTGCCGAAAGCGAGTAGCGGGCAGATTCGGATATCTCCACATGTGCGCGAAGCAGAGCGCCGCGCAGGAGTTTGAAGTCTATCTCGGATATGCCGTCCCCGGTTTGCATGATATGCCTGTCCGGGAAATACGCACAGCTCATGTCCGCCCAAATGTCCGCCATCTCCTCAAGGCAGCGGTAAAGCGAGCCGCGTACCTGTTCAAGAGCAACGGTCGAGCCTTCGCGCAGCGCAAGTATGGCGCTTGCGTTGTTCGGCGCTATGTTGCCGAGCGCGGTCTCGGTCGCACCCGCCAGCTCTTTTGTGGTGGATACGGCATTGTTTATAAGCTCAAGAAAGCCGTCCTCCAACTTTCCCGTGCCTACTACCGCCACGGCATCGGCAATATTTCCGCCGCCTGCGGCGCCTATCGCCTCGCCCACCTCATTTGTCCATTCCGGTATTCTCGTGCGGTCGTAAATGACCTTTGAGAACGCCGTGTCCGTCATGTGCTTCATTACCATCGCATAGGCGCGGTTGATATATTTCTGATTGGGTATCATGGCGCTGACCGGGGATGTCCCGTGAAAACTGTCGCGTGCCGGATACCAGCTGAAATACGATATGGGGTAAAGCCTGCATCCGGTGTCGGCGCGTCGTATCATGCAACCGCGCGTTGATTTTTCAAACACCACCCGCCCGTTTTCGCGGTGGAATTTTATTATGTACGTCGTCTTTTCGTCGCCGCTGCCCTCAAGCTCCGCACCGGCATCGCGGCAGTCGTCCGGCTGGATACGGGCTATGTCACGCTCGCCGACTCCCGCCAGGCGTGCCTCGGCGCGCAGTGAACGCACCGTTGCACGGCCGGAGAGTATGATGTATTCCTGGCTCTGTATGTCACTGCGGTTCACGTCGGATACAAAAATGTTCGTGTTGCTCACCGTGTCGGTGGCAATGCCACCGCGTCCGTCATCGGCGCCGGGATCCCACCATGAATACAGCACTCCGTCGCCGGATATTGCCGCATCCGAGATCAGACGGTATATCAGCGTGCCGATATGCTCGCGCTGCCACCGGTATGCAGTGCTGCGGTTGAACGCATCCACACCGACGGAGATAAGCTCCGCCGTCCTTTTATCCGATATGTATGGCAGGTTTTCGTCGGTGTAGGTCACACGCAGATCGTCTGAGGCAACGTTGCATATAAGGTAATCGGCTATACGCCGTACAATGTTGAACACCGGGTGCGGCAGTTCGGAGCTTTCCGTCCCCTGCCATTGTATACCGCGGTAAAAGCGTTCGTTGGTGCGCACTGTTTCATAAAGACCTATACGGCGCTTGTAGCTTCTGCCCGCCTCGTACTGCTGCCACGCCGCGGTTTCCTCTAATGTTTTCATTTTCTTTCTTTTCCTTTCATAGATTGAAATAAAGGCGGTCAGCGGCGCGCTGCAAGTGTGATCCCGACTATGCGCGGACGCGATGCGTCGGTCACTCCGATGCGGTAGCGCATGATGTGAAAAGCGCCGATATTCAGTTTTACCGTCGCAATGCCAGGCGCGCCGCGGTGTATTCCGGAGGTGCAGGATGCCCCGTCAAAAAACGCCGAGGCAACTCTGCCGGTGTCAGCTACGGCGGATATGACTGCATTCCCGCCGCGTATGTCGGGGTGCGCGGAGTGCAGGCGCTTGCGCTTTGCGGGATAGTCGAAATCAAAAAACGGAGAATCGATGCTGCCTGTCACGAGCGTTCGCCGCGTGCCGGTCCCGTCCGGTTCGGTGTCGTAAATGAGCGCCGTGTCGAATGTGTACAGACTGCACCCGCGCGTGAAGCACATACGTCCGTTGGCGCTCAGAATGCGGTCGGCAAATATATCGGTAAAAAACGATATGCTCCGCGAGGCAGTGTTGAAGACGAGCAGCCGCCCGCGGCTGTCGTCCGGAGCGCACAGCCATACCTCGTCCGCTCCGCGGCAGTACGCAGCCGATGTGACCCCGACCGCATAGTCTCTCGCCGCACGGTCGGGCAGCCGCTCCGCGGCTCCGGCGCCGTTGAACACGAATATCCCGCCGTCGCATGCACCGACGGCTCCGCCGGGATATCCCGCCGCCGCGCCGCGCAAAGCGATCCCAACACCGTCTGCGGCGGGAGACAGCGCCGGCGTGCGGCTTTTACTGAATGTCATACGCATCGCCGCACGCGAGGTGAAGAGCAGGGCATCGCCGCCGCAGGGAAGGATGTCGTTCACAGCCTCCCCGCCGTCGCCTACCTGGGTCCTGCCGTCCTCGGGGAAGTAAAGCTCCCCGGAGGAGGCGGAGACGCGCCGCGCTTCCGCAATGTCGACGGCATCAAGCGGCGCCGAGGTGAATATCTCTGCCGGGTCGGTCCCGTCAAAGCAGCATACGCGGGCTGCGGCCCCGCCGCCCGCAGTGACCGCACCGGTGCAGGAGGTCAGCACGGTGCGGTCGAACGCATCGGCGGCAACAGTGGCGCATATAAGCACCGAGTCGTCCGCCGAGAGGGCGTTTGTCGTAATAAACATCCCCGTGCCGTCAAGCAGCCAGCGGTTCGTGGTGTCGTCGGCGGGTATCACCTTGCCGTTCAGCTCAAAGCGCTCTACCGACGCAAGCTTTATACCCGAAAGCAGGCGAAAACCCTGCTCGTTCACGCGGTAGTGAATGCGTATTTTCCGCGAAAGCAGGTTCATCGGCTCGTTTATCGCGCCGCGGCTGAGCGGGTCCCAGTTCCTGCCGTAAAGCGGAACATACCCCGCCTCCGCCGTCAGACTCCCGTCCCCGAGCCGCAGCAGCTCGCCGCCATCGAGCACATATATTTTTCCGCCGAGACGGAATATCGCCGCCTTGCCGGCAGATGCTACGGAGTCGGCGAGCTTTTCGGTGCTTCCCGCATCCGGATCGACAAGATAAAGCGCATCTGCGGCAAGCACATACAGCTTTCCGCGTGTGTCTCCCGCGCCCTCAAGCACTGCGCGCGGGACCGCAGGCAGATCGCATTTGTACGCAAAGCCGTCGCGCACGACAGCCGAGCCGTCCGGCAGAATGCGCATATTTTCGAGGATAAAATTCCCGTCATTTGCGGGCGCAAAGCCCTTGTCACACCGCTCGGCGATAACGGCGCGTGATGAATTATCGCATTTTTTCATATCCTGACCTTCCTTATAATTTTATCAGTCCCACATTCCGGGACCCTTCTCGCGCCGCCTGTTGAATCTGAAATTCGGGAAATCCCATTCCCGCTCCGCGGGCGCCGGAGGCTGGCGGCTCATTACGGCGTAGCGCAGTGCCTCCGGCGCATGAGTCACCGAATGCGGCTCGTCCGAGGCATCCTCCGGACGGTCGCGGTCAAAAAGCAGGGCGGGCAGACAGCGTATCAGCTCGCGGCAGTCGGCGCATATTGTAAGCCGCCCGCCCGCAAGCTGCTCGCGCAGCACGCGCCACCCGGGAACGCGCCTGTCGTCGGCGGCGCGCATGGGCGGCATCCCGGGCACTGCCTGCATTATCTCAAAGCCGCTCATGCCGCTGTCCTGGCGGCGGTTCCACAGATCCGGCGATGCCACCGCATACCCGACCGCGATACCGGCCGCAGGACGCGCGGCGAGAGCAGACACACAGCGCGCCGCCTCCGAGAGAGTCAGTCCGGGGCGGCATATCTCATCCTCAACGACCAGCGCCCCGTCGGCGCCGACGCCTATGAGCAGCGCCGCGAGCATGTCAAAGCCGTAGTCAAAGGCAATGAACCGCCGCACGGGAACACCGCGCGACCCGCGCGGCACGATATGCTTTGCCGGGTCAAATTCGGGAAAGAACTGCCCCTCAAACACATCCCACCTGCCGAACAGCCACGCGTCGCGCATGCGCGGCGGCAGCCCCTCAAGTTGCTTCACATAGTCGGGAGCCGACCGCATGAGCACACCGTTGTCATAAACGGTGGCGGGAATAAAAACGTAATCGCCGGGGTACTCGCCCTCGCGGTAGTCGCGGTCGATAAACAGCCGCTTCACCCACGCGTGCCCGACCCCTCCGGGGTTGCAGGTCAGATAAATACGGCGGGGAAAGTCCCCGGTCCCGCGCAGACAGGCCTTAAAGACAGAAAACTGATGTTCGCTCAGTTGCGTTGCCTCGTCTATGGCGATGATGTCGTATTCCTGACCCTGATAGCGCAGCACGTCCCTGTCTGCGGCGCAGTAGCCGAGAAAGACAGCCGAGCCGCCGGGAAATGATATGCGCCGTTCGGCTTCGCTGTAAGCGATAAGACTGCCGTATTCGGCGAGCATCGGGGCAAGATGGTTCGCGCGCAGCTCGCCGAGCGTGCGGCGCACAAGAAGACAGCGTATTCCGGGATAGCGCAGACAAAGCGCCGCGAGCTTGCGCCGCAAAGCCCATGATTTGCCGCCGCCGCGCGCCCCGCCGTAGGCGATAAACTTTCCGCGCGCCGCAAAGAATTCCGCCTGCCGCGCGCTCGGCACGCCGCCTATGCGCAGAACGCCGTCATTCGCCGTCGCCGAGTATGTCATGACTGAACATGACCGCCACGGGCGCGTTGTCCGCGTCGCGCTTTTCGCTGTAATCGAGCCTCCCGCGCAGATACAGCGTCAGTATGGAGGCGGGAACGCCCGAATTCAGTGCCTCATCCTCAAACGTGGCGCAAAGAATGCCGTAAATATCGGGATGCGACCGCTTAAGGCTTTCAAATTCGCACACACCCACACCCAGCGAGCGGCAAAAGCCCGCAATGTTGGGCAGCTGATCCTTGCCGCGGTTCGCCTCGATGTACGAGGCGGCAAGACGCACGGCGGAGCCGTCCTCGGCGGCGCGCACGAGACTTCCCGGTCGCGGGCGGCAAGCGCGCCGGGGCTTTGAATTGTTGTTTATTCCGTGTGGATCACCCCCTTCGCGCCGCGTCTCTCACGGCGCACGATAATTCTAACTCGGGAGCTTTTCGCATCAGTCTCACCGCGTCTCGCCGGGTATCCGAAAGCGATGGGAAAATTTTTTTGCACCACTTGACAGCGCGATTAATGTGTGATACAATTATTGTAGTAAACTATCCGAAATGAGGAGTAAAATTATGGTAACTGCAAACATTCGCCTCTACACGATATCCGACATCCGTGATTTTGTAAACATTGCGGCAAAGTACGACTTTGACATTGACCTTAAATCGGGCAGATACGTGGTGGATGCCAAGTCCATCATGGGAATATTCAGCCTTGATCTTATGAAGCCCATCGAGCTTACCGCCGAGATCGAAGACGCAGCGGAGCGCGCGGCTTTCGAAGAGGATATCAAGCGCTTCTGCGCCTGACATAAGCATACGGTCATATACTGATATCACCGCAGTAGAGGAAACTCTACATTAAAATCTGTATTGAACTAAATTCCGAGCATCTGTGTTCGCTCATACTTTGGCTAAGGCGCGGCGTTAGATCAGCTCTCACTTTGACCAAGACACCGTAGGCGGCTTGGTGAGGCGGGGAGACCAAACTGTGGAATTCAGGGTGACGATAAACGCCGCCGCTTAGCGTTGCGAGGAAACCTGACTATATAATCTGCTTTAAACTAAATTCCGGGCATCTGTGTTCGCTCATACTTTGGCTAAGGCGCGGCGTTAGATCAGCTCTCACT